>JADGDT010000085.1 GCA_016744755.1 Ichthyobacteriaceae bacterium
CCTTGTAAGCTTTGGTTTTGAGTAAACATAGCCTGACTCCATCTAAGAGGATAGTATGCAACAGCACCATAAATACCCGATGCATAAATCAAAATACTTATTATTAATTTCCAAGTATAACCAAGCTTAGTTTCTTTTTTGAATTCACATATTGAATATTTATCAAAATTACTTTTAGTCATTTTGTCAATTAGGAAAACTAAAATAGTAATTACAATTGTACCCCAAAAGACAGGGTAGCTTTCCCAAACCATTTGAAGTGAGATAAGTGGATTAGTGGCAAACCTTATAATAGAGCTATTTACCCTAATGCCCAAATATTGGTAGTGACCAATATCTAAAAGATAGAGTAGAAGAGTAGCAACAAAAACAACAACTATGTATGTGCTAGATATTTTTTTTAAAATTCCTGTGAACACTTTATTTCTTGCAATTGCAAGAATAAGTGCAAAAGGAATTAATACAATCAAAGTATATCTTAAATCAAATTTTAAGCCTAAGTACCAGGAGTGTAATAGCTCTCCTTGCTTAAATTCTTGATTTGAAAGAAACATGAAATAAAATAGTATTCTGAAAATCTGAGTAAAGGCAAATAATTTTATTATTTGAGCAATTAGAATCTTTAGGTATTGTTGCATCTCTTTGTTTTTAATTACAGCAAAAATATAATTTAATTAAGAAAAAGTGATTAATAAACCATTTCATTTTTAAACAAAAAAAATCACATTCAAAAAAGCTTGAATGTGATTTATAAGTCAAATTATATTGTTCAATTAGAAAAATATATCTAATTAAGATTTATCACTTTTTTTAGAAGCAAACTTCTTTTTGAAAGAAGAACCTGAGGAAGACCCTCCTTCGTTTTTCTTGCCTCCATAACTTCCACCTGATTTTCTATCAGATTTATCAGAGCTTCTATCGTTAGATCTACCAGAGCCTCTATGTCCGTGAGAGTAAGATTTCTTTCTATCTCCACCTCCACGTTTACTGCGATCTCTATCTCTACCACCTCTGCTTCTTCCACCACCATTAGAACTACGGTCTGGTTTGTCAGAGATTTCAATAGAAATACTACGTCCATTGTGCTCCAAGAATTGGAAAGCATCAACAACTTGCTGAGTATTTTCTGTTAATACAGTAAAGAAAGAAAATTTCCCCATTACATCAACTTTACTAATATCATCGCGTCCTAAACCTGTTTTATCTTTTAGGTAGTCTTTCAATGTATTCCATTCGAAACCATCGTAAGTACCAATATTAATAAACATACGTTTAACATTAGCATTTCTACTTCCCCCAGCAGACGCATTAATGTCTCGTGTATTTTTGTAATATTCTAAGAAATGGTTAAACTCAATAGAAATAAACTTAACTAGTAGTTCATCTCTATTCATTCCACCTAATTCTTCGTAAACTTTAGGAAGGTAAGGTGCAATTAGCTCCTCATCAACTTCAACATTCTGAACTTTCTTAACAAGGTTGAAAAGTTGCGATTCGCAAACTTGCATTCCTGTAGGTAATTCTTCTTTGTTGAATTTCTTTTTAATAATTCTTTCAATTGAACGGATACGGTGAGAGTCTTTAGGTGTAACAATACTCATTGCTATACCTGTTTTACCAGCACGACCTGTTCTACCACTACGGTGATTATAAATTTCTATTTCGTCAGGTAAATTATAATTAATTACGTGAGAAATACCACTTACATCAATTCCACGAGCAGCAACATCAGTTGCAACAAGTATTTGAATTTGTTTTGTTCTGTAAGCTTTCATTACCGAATCACGTTGTGCTTGAGATAAATCTCCGTGTAGTGCTGCAGCATTATACTTATCCTCGATAAGGCGCTCAGCAACCATTTGTGTTTCGGCTTTTGTTCTACAAAATACAACTCCAAATATCTCTGGATTTGCATCTACCAAACGTTTAAGAGCAAGGTATCTGTCACGTTGATTAACTACATAATAGTTGTGAGTAACAGTATCTGCACCTTCATTTTTGTTCCCAACTGTAACCTTGTAAGGATCAGCCATGTATTTTTTCGAAATATTTTCTACCTCTCTAGGCATAGTGGCAGAAAATAACCACGATTGTTTGTCTTTAGGAGTAGTGTCTAATATAGTGTCGATTTCCTCAACAAATCCCATATTTAACATTTCGTCAGCCTCATCTAAGATGGCTATGTCGATATTTGATAGGTCAACTAGTTTACGTCTAATCATGTCGTTTAAACGACCTGGAGTAGCTATAATTATTTGTGCACCCCTTTTTACGCTTCTCGCTTGTTCTTGGATATTCGCACCACCGTAAACGGCAACGATATTTATCCCTCTAACGTGTGTTGCATAAAGTTTTAGTTCGTTAGTTATCTGTATACAAAGCTCGCGAGTTGGTGCTAACACCAAGCCTTGAGTTTCTCTAGAGCTAACGTCTATCTTGTTCAACATTGGTAATCCAAATGCTGCTGTTTTACCTGTACCTGTTTGGGCCAGACCGACCATGTCTGTTCTGTTTTCCAAAATATATGGAATAACCTTTTCTTGTATTGGAGAAGGTTGTTCAAAGCCCAAATCTTTGATACCCTTCAAAACGGCTTCGTCTAAGCCAAATTCCTCGAATGTACTCATTAATTTTTATTAAAAATTTGCGTGCAAAAGTAACGATTATTATTGAATAAGCACCTATACATTCTTAGATATACCCATTATTAGTGTTGAAGTGATGATAATAGTTTATAAACAAGATACATTGTGTTGAAATACAGTAGTTTTACTGAATTTTTAGGTTTGTATAATCAACCGTTTATTTATTTTTGATATACAGGAATATCCTTCAGAAATAGATATTTTTTATTTGAGTGATCTATAATAGCAAAATAATGTTCTAATCCATTGGTTACTATTAAGTATTTTGAAGACAATGTTAGGTTGTAACGTGCAATTTGATCAAAAGCTTTTTGAGTAATTTTAATTTCAGGAGCCTTACACTCAACTAAAACTTCAATTTGCCTGTTTTTGTTGAAAATGGCAATGTCAACACGTTTTTTAGTATTAGAAACTTTTATCCCTTTTTCTATACTGAATAAAGATTTAGGATAATTTTTTTCTTCAATTAAAAACTGAATCATATTTTGTCTAACCCATTCTTCGGGAGTTAGTTGCAAGTATTTTTTACGAATAGAGTCGAATATGAATACCTTGTTATCTTCTTTTTTTAATTTGAAGTGATATTTTGGAAGATTAAGAGAAATCATTGTTTGATTTATTTTCTACTAAAAATGAAAAAATCCAGTTAATTTCTTAACTGGATTTTTGTTGGAGCGAAAGACGAGGTTCGAACTCGCGACATTCAGCTTGGAAGGCTGACGCTCTACCAGCTGAGCTACTTTCGCCTGGTATGAATTATTGATGAGCAATGTACAATTAATAATTGTTAACTCATAAATTATTTTTATTTGTGGGGAGAGAAGGATTCGAACCTTCGAAGTGAAATCACAACAGAGTTACAGTCTGTCCTCGTTGGCCGCTTGAGTATCTCCCCAAAATTGTTTTTTGTTTAACTGTTGGGTTGTGTAACTGATAAATCAATTAAACGATTAAACAGTTAGTCAATTAAACAATAAAAATAAGAGCGAAAGACGAGGTTCGAACTCGCGACATTCAGCTTGGAAGGCTGACGCTCTACCAGCTGAGCTACTTTCGCATTTTGTTTAGCTATTGGATGTTAGACTATAGCTACTGGCTAATAGCCAAAGGCTAAAAGCTTATAGTGGGGAGAGAAGGATTACTTCGCTTTGCTCAGTGATAATTGGTGGTATCACAAACAAAACAAATTCGTTTCACTCATACATTATTTTTATTTTCACAAAATGAAAAGTTAACTTTCCATTTGTTACAATAAAAACAATACCACTTGTTTTTATTTGTGGGGAGAGAAGGATTCGAACCTTCGAAGTGAAATCACAACAGAGTTACAGTCTGTCCTCGTTGGCCGCTTGAGTATCTCCCCAAAATTGTTTTTTGTTTAACTGTTGGGTTGTGTAACTGATAAATCAATTAAACGATTAAACAGTTAGTCAATTAAACAATAAAAATAAGAGCGAAAGACGAGGTTCGAACTCGCGACATTCAGCTTGGAAGGCTGACGCTCTACCAGCTGAGCTACTTTCGCATTTATTAGTTTAGAGTAAATTAGTTTTTAGTTAAAATTTTCATTTTTGACTTTATCCTTTTCACTTTAAACCAGTTTATATATTGGCCATATATAAACTAAGTTGTTTGGTATTCAATATTTCAAAGAGTGGCATTATTTCTGTAATGCGGATGCAAAAGTAATACTGTTTTTGATATACACAAACCTTTGAGAAAGTTTTTTTTACAGCCAAATTCAAACGTATTGTATTTCAGTTTTTTAATGCTAAATATTTTGTGTGATAATGTTAAAATATTCTTGATTGTAGTTTAATATATATATCACAAATATAATTTTTTTATACGTTGAATCTAAAAAAAGGGATAGGGCAAAAGTATTTTTAAAAATGGTTATACACTGAATGTTGTGGAATAGTCGTAAACTTGAACGTGGTTGGTGAGCGTGGTTGGTGAGCGTGGTTGGTGAGCGGAGCCGAACCAGAGCCGAACCAGAGCCAAACCACGCTTACCAACCACAATATGACGAGTATTCTAAATTAGAAGTTCCACACAAATAATTGTAGAGTACCTTTAAAAAGAACACAGTTACAAACTTGTTGATTTTTAAATGAATTTTGCCCCAGACCTAAAGGACAATTTATTGAGATAATAACTTTTTCACTCTCTTTAGTATTTTTGGAGTATTGTAAAATTGTTATAAGCTTTTGCCCTGATAAAAATCCAGAGTACAACAAATTCAAAACAAAAATATTTGTAAGTTTGTGCCTTTCATAAAAACTTAACATTTATAAGGTATTGAACGAGATTGTTATTGAAATAGAAGGAGCTAATCCTGTAGATATTTATGGCGAACACAATGTTAACCTTGAGTTGATTAGATCGTTATATCCTAAACTTAAGCTTATTGCTAGAGGCAATATTCTTAAAGCTTTGGGAGAAGAAGATTTGTTGATTGATTTTGAACGCAGATTCAATGAAATTATTGAGTATGTATCACATAACAATCATTTACCAGAAGAACAATTAGAGAGAATTATTTTCGCCGATGAATTTGAAAGAAAACAATCGTCTATAAATAATGATGTTTTAGTTTATGGTGTAGGAGGTAAGTTGATTAAACCACTTACCGAAAATCAGAGAAAACTTGTTAATTCTAGTAATAAGAATGATATGGTTTTTGCTATTGGACCTGCTGGTACTGGAAAAACTTATACAAGTGTTGCTTTGGCTGTACGCGCATTAAAAAATAAAGAAGTTAGAAGAATTATACTTACTAGACCTGCTGTTGAAGCTGGTGAGAACCTCGGTTTTTTGCCAGGCGATATGAAAGAAAAGCTAGATCCTTACATGCAACCTCTTTATGATGCTCTACGAGACATGATTCCTCATGAAAAGTTGGAGATGCTTATTGAAAGAAATGTTATTCAAATTGCACCACTTGCATTTATGAGAGGTAGGACTTTAGATGGAGCATTTGTAATATTAGACGAAGCACAAAATACAACTCATAGCCAGATGAAAATGTTTCTGACACGTATGGGAAAGAATGCAAACTTTGTAATTACTGGCGATCCAAGTCAAGTTGATTTACCACAAAGAGGACAAAAATCTGGATTGAAGGAGGCAATAGTAGTTTTGCAAGGAGTTAAAGGTATAGGATTTGTTTATTTAGATGATAAAGACGTTGTACGTCATAGATTAGTTAAGAGAGTTATAAATGCATACAAGAATTTAGAAGATAATGGCTAAGGCAATAGTTAAAAGTAAGTTTAGTTTCGAAGGACAAAAATCTGTTTATCATGGTAAGGTACGTGATGTTTACAATATTAACGACGAATTGTTGACCATGGTTGTTAGCGATAGATTATCTGCATTTGATGTGGTGCTACCAAAAGGTATCCCTTTTAAAGGTCAGGTTTTAAATCAGATTGCTGAAAAAGCATTGAAAGCTACCGAAGATATTGTTGATAACTGGATAATTGCTGTACCAGATCCAAATGTAACTGTTGGTAAGTTATGCAATCCTTTTAAGATAGAAATGGTTATTCGTGGGTATTTAACAGGTCATGCTTGGAGAGAATATAATGCTGGAAAACGTATTCTTTGTGGAGTAGAGCTTGAAGAAGGTTTGGTTGAAAATCAGAAATTTGAAACTGCAAAAATTACACCTACTACTAAGGCAGATAACGGAGAGCACGATATGGATATTTCTAAAGAAGAAATTCTTAGACAAGGTATTGTTTCTGCTGATGATTATGCAATGTTAGAGTATTACACTCATAGAGTATTTACAAGAGGTCAACAAATTGCTAATGAGAAAGGTTTGATTTTAGTTGATACCAAATATGAGTTTGGCAAAACTACTGATGGGGATATAATTCTTATTGATGAAATTCACACACCAGATTCTTCACGTTATTTTTATAAAGAAGGTTACGAGGAAAGACAAAAAAATGGAGAAGCACAACATCAGCTTTCAAAAGAATTTGTACGTGAGTGGTTAATGGAAAATGGCTTTCAAGGAAAAGAAGGACAGCAAATACCCGAAATGACAGATGAGTTTGTAAAATCTGTCTCAGATAGATACATTGAGCTTTACGAAAAAATTACAGGAGAGAAGTTTGTTAGAGCTGATTCTGATAATATTTCTGAAAGAGTACAAAATAATGTTGATGCTTATTTGAAAAGCATTTAAGTAATATTACTTAATTAACAACAAGTACCATCAGCTAAACTAGGTGTACTTTTTTATTGCTGAAAAATTAATAAGATTGAAATGAAAGATAGTAGAATTTACTTTTTTGTACTTTTATTACTCATAAGTACAACCGTTCTTAAAGCTCAGGAAGTTGTAACAATAGAGTATAATAGAATTTTCTATAATGCGGAGCAAAAGATTAGTTCTTTGGTAGGTGAAGTTAGTAACCATTCCAAATATCCTAGATCTATAAATAGTAATGGTACTACTAAGTTAGTAAGTGCGGGTGATTGGACAAGTGGGTTTTTCCCTGGTAGTTTGTGGTATATGTACGAGAATACAGGTGTTGATAAATACAAAATGTATGCTGAAAATTGGACCAATTCAATTGAACCTCAAAAAAATAATACAGGTACACATGATCTTGGTTTTATGTTGTACTGTAGTTTTGGTAATGGATTTCGTTTAGCATCTCCTCCAAATTATTCTAATATTTTGGTCACTACTGCAAACTCTTTGATGACACGTGTAAATTCTACTGTAGGGTGCATGAAATCGTGGGATTGGGCAACACAATGGGAGTATCCTGTAATTATAGATAATATGATGAACCTAGAGTTATTGTTTTGGGCATCAAAGCAAACAGGAGATTCTAAATATTACTATGCTGCTGTTGAACATGCAAATACTACTATTGCAAACCATTTTAGAATAGACAATAGTTCTTACCATGTAGTTAATTACGATAAAATAGATGGTAGTGTAAAAAGCAAAGAAACTCATCAGGGATACAACGATGAGTCAGATTGGGCTAGGGGGCAAGCTTGGGGACTTTATGGCTATACAATGAGTTATAGGGAGACTAATGACCCTGTATTTTTGGAGCAAGCAGAAAAAATTGCTTCATTTATTATGAATAATCCTAACATGCCTTCTGATCTAATTCCATATTGGGATTTCAAGGATCCTATTATTAGTACGAATCCAAGTAGTGTACCTCGCGATGTGTCTGCGGCTACAATTGTTGCTTCTGCTCTAATTGAATTATCTGTGCTTACAACAGATGCGAAGTACATGGTTTTTGCTTCTAAAACCCTTAATAATTTATCGCTACCAGAATATACTACAGCTTTAAGTTCAAATAATAATTTCGTCCTATCACACAGCACAGGTAATAAACCTGGCAATTCAGAAGTTAATACATCTTTAAATTATGCTGATTATTATTACTTAGAAGCCTTGACTAGATATAAAACGGCTATGGGAATCGATTTTGAGCCTCATACTGTTTACACAGATGTTAAGTCTATTGATGCAAATACTGAATTCACTGATAATGTTATTGTTTATGATATTGATAATGCTGGAGGTTATTCAGTAAGTTTAAAAAATAATCCAAATTTTGTAGTATTAAAAGAATTAAATAGTAATAGCTTTGAAATTAAAGCAAATCCTACTAATAGTGATGTTGGAAATCATAAATTTAACATCAGTATAAATTATACCGATGGAAGTTTTATAAACAAAGAAGTTGAGTATGATGTTATTTCTACTTTGAGTAGTGATGATATTAATTCAGCAAAATATAAGGTTTATACAATAGGTGAAGAACTTATAATTGAAGGAGTAAAAGAATCTAGACAAATAACAGTTTATACAACTTCAGGAACTGTTGTCATAAAAAATAATTTTTCGTTAATCAGTGGCAAAGAAATAGTTAATATATCAAACTTAGTTAGTGGAGTGTATGTATACGTAATAGAAACCACAATAGGATTATCTAAGGGAAAATTTATTATTAGATAGGTAAATTAATTTGAAGATTTGATAATTAGTACATCATCAAATCTTCAAATTAAAATATCCTACTCATTGTGTTTTAAAAAAAAATATAACATAGATTAGAGTATTCTAATTGTCATAAATATTATTCTGAGTGGTTTTTACTTTTAACAATTTTTAAAATACGACTATATATTATTTCTGCTAAATTCCAGTCATATCCATCAAAATTGGTTGTGTTATTAAATTGAATTACAACTGCATCAATGTCTTTGTGGTACTCCGCAAAGCTTTGGTAGCCAACAAGCAGACCTGTATGTTTGTAAACATATATGGAAGAATATATTTCCTGTTCTCCTTCATTAAATACAGAACCATCGTTTAGTGCTCTCAAGAATATACCTACATCCTCTGCTGTAGCAATCATTAATCCTGTAAACTCATTCTTTAGATCTTCTTCAACTCCAACATAATATCCACTCATAACATCATCAATATTCACTTCATGAATAGAACCGAAAGTGTTTTTTAGTCCAAGTGGCATTAAAATTTCCTCTCTGATGTATTGCTGATGGCTATAACCTAATGTTTTATCAATGAGGTCAGAAATCAGCATATAATTTGTATTTGAATAACCAAAATCCTCACCGGGTTCAAAATCAGCAGGTAAATCCAGCGCATATTCAAGAGTTTCTTGTTTGTTTTTTGGAGGGTTAGTCCAATAATTAGGATGGTCTACAAAATTGGGAATACCACTTCGGTGTTGTACCATCATTCTCAATGTAATTCTATTAGCATTTTCAACCCTTCCCACTAGTTCTGGAAAATAATCAGCAAGTGTTTTATCTAAGGATAAACGTTTGTGTTTAACTAATTTTGAAGTTGCAACTGCTACATATAATTTGCTTATACTTGCTATTTTGAATAATGCTTGAGGGTAGGCAGGTATTTTATTATCTCTGTCGTGCCATCCGGATGCATAAAATTCTGGAGGCTTTCCAGCTTGATCTACATAAACAATCATGCCATCAAATCCATAACTAATTGCTTCATCTAATTGCTCTTGAACTTTATTAGGTAATGGCTTTATCCAAGCTTTTACCAGAATCCATGGTACAAAGTACAAAGAGGATATGCTTACTATAATAAAAGCTATTCTGAGTATTTGGTTTATTTTTTTCTTAGTCATAATATCTTAGGAAGTGATTTATATAATTGATACTATACAAATATAAAACACCTTATGTTTACTTGTAGTGTATAGTTTTTGTCATCAATTTTATACAAAGTTTTATGTGACTGATACCTATATTAAATCCATTGAATACTTATTAAGGTTCTACCCTGAATGTTGTGGAACAATCGCCACCTTGAGCGGAGTAAAAGCGAAGTCGAAAGGTCTATTACACAAATATCACATTGTGTTATCACTGTTGCTATAGATCTTTCGACTACATTTCCTTTTGTTCCCTATTCGGCTTAGCTCAGGGCAGGCGACAAAGGAAATTCTGGTTTGGCTACGCTCACCAACCACGCACAAGATGGACTATTCTAAATTACAACTTCCACACAAATAAGGGTAGAACCCTTATTAATAATACACATTATAGTGTCGTTATTTTTTCTTTCCAATTAACAATAATGAATCTCCTTCTTCAAACTCGTATTCTTCAAGTACCATAATCTCAAATTTATCATCAGTTTATTTTAAAGCTAATTGTTAGTTCCAGTTTTACTTTATTGGTTCTTTAAATTTTAGGTTTAATAGCTTTCGTAGCAATAAATGAAGGAAAAAATTCATTTATTATATTTTCTACATCCCAAGTACCTTCGAACATTGCAGTTATTGTAAAACCAGTTCCTACCATTACTATATATTGATTACAAAAAAGATTCTAAACAAATCCCTCACCTTTTTCTAATCGGACATCTTGTACAAATTGTTTTATTTTTTGTTCTTCTTCCTTTTTACAAATAAGTAGAGTGTTATTTTTATCTACAACTATGTAATCGTCTAAACCTTGAATTACGGCAAGTTTGCCTTTTTCTACATTCACCATATTGTTTGATGATTCGTAGAACATTGTATTGTCGTTTACGGTAGCATTTTCAGTTTCATCCTTAGTTACGTGTGTGTAAAGCGATCCCCATGTTCCTAGATCAGACCAACCAAAACTAACAGGTAATACAAAAACATTATCAGCTTTTTCCATTATGCCATAATCTATAGATTCCTTTTGGCAAGTAGGATATATTTTGTTGATATATTCTTTTTCATCTACAGTGTTGTAGTACTTATTTCCACCTTCGAAAAGTTCGTGCATTTCTGGCAAGTAACTTTTAAAGGATTTAAGAATTGATTTCGAAGTCCAAATAAATATTCCAGAGTTCCACAGAAAATCACCACTAGCAACAAACTGTTCTGCAAGTTCTAAATTTGGTTTTTCTGTAAATAGTTTAACTTTTTTTAGTTCAGAGTTTTCAGCAGTTACATCCGAAAGATATTGTATGTAGCCATATCCAGTATCAGGTCGAGATGGTTTTATACCAAGGGTGATAAGGGTTTGTTCTTTCTCGGCAGTTTCGAAAGCAGTTTCTATATTCTTGTTAAACTCAATTTCGTTTGTTATAAGATGGTCCGATGGAGCAACAACTAATCTCGCATTTGGATTCTGTTGGTGAATTTTGAAAGCTGCGTATGCAATACACGGTGCAGTGTTACGCATCATAGGCTCTAGTAATACCTGATCTTTAGATATTCCTTCTAGCTGTTCTAAAACCTGATCTTCATATATTTCGTTAGTAACAATGTAAATGTTTTCTGCTGGGACAAGATGATTTAATCTTTCAAAAGTTAATTGCAAAAGAGATTTTCCTATTCCTAATATATCGTGAAATTGTTTTGGGTGCTGTGTTGTACTCATTGGCCAAAATCGCGAACCTATTCCGCCAGCCATTATAATAGCATAATTATTTTCGTGCATGATGTTTGTTTATTTTAATAAAAATCTGAGCAAAAGTAATGTAATTCTTTTATAATTCTATTACTTCAACATTGGGGTTAAAAGTGTAGATAGAATTTGTTTTTTCTTCTTTACACCAAATTCTAGTTCTTTTTATATTACCTTTTACAAACGTCCTTCCATTTTCTAGTTTGAATAATTTGCCAGTTTCAATTTCTATCAATGATTTCAAGAAGAGAGATTTTTTATCGAACTTTTTGAGTTCTCTAGCTAAATAAATATCAGAATACGAACTTGCTTTGGGATTTATAGAATAGTTTTCTACAACCATAGCCAGTTTTGGAGGAAATACTTTATTCTTCAATAATTTTTTAAGCATTCTACTAAATACAGATTTCCATTCTATACCATGAGGCAAAACTTTATTCTTGTAATTCTCCCAAACTAATAAATGAGCATATTCGTGAAAAAATGTTATGGTAAAAGCATATTTATTTAGATTTCCGTTAATGCTAATTCTGTGACCTTTTCCATTATGAGGGCTTCTATAATCACCGGCTTTAGATTTTCTACTAGGAGTAATTGTTAAGTAAATTTTGTTTTCTTTAATTATTGATTCTGCTAATGGAACAATATCAGAAGGAAAATATTTTAGTAATGTTTCGTGCATTAAAGGTGATTTGATAAATATTATCGCAATGTAGTTAATAGCATATTAAGAACAAAAAAAACATTATTAATTGCAATTAATAAACTTACTCTTTAATTGTTATAGAAATTTATTACAATTATATTTGAAGTTCATAATTGATTTTTTTTTAAACATATATGTTAATATTTAGAATTTTAAAAAATTTAGGGGGATACTCTTTATTTATGACTCAGGTTTTTAGAAAGCCAGAGAAATTTAGAGTATTCTTAAAGCTTTTCTTTAGAGAAGTAGATGATTTAGGGATGAGTTCGGTAGGTATTGTGTCGTTTTTCTCATTTTTTATTGGAGCTGTAGTTTCATTACAAATGGCATACAATATGGGAGACAATCCTTTTATACCTCTTTCTTATATAGCTTTAGCAACTAGGGAATCTATTATTTTAGAATTTGCACCAACTATGATTTCTATAGTTTTAGCAGGTAAAGTAGGGTCTTATATTGCATCTAGTATTGGTACAATGAAGGTTACAGAACAAGTAGATGCATTAGAGGTAATGGGAGTAAATTCTATAAGTTATTTGGTAGCACCTAAAATAGCTGCAGCTATGATGTTTTTTCCAATACTTATAGTTATGAGTATGTTTTTAGGAATATTAGGAGGATGGGTTGCAAGTGTAGGTTCCGGAGTATGTACATCTAGTGATTATATATTAGGATTACAATCTTATTTTAAGCCATTTTATGTTATTTATGCATTAATTAAAACAGAGTTTTTTGCATTTGCAATTGCAACAATTCCTTCATTTTATGGATATAAGGTTTCTGGAGGAGCTTTAGAAGTTGGTAGATCTTCTACACTTGCTGTAGTGTGGACTAGTATCACCATTATTCTTCTCAACTATATTCTAACACAACTATTATTAGTTTAATCATGGTTAAAGTAGAAAAAATACATAAATCGTTTGGAAATAATGAGGTGTTAAAGGGTATTGATACTGAGTTTCATAAAGGGAAAACTAATTTAATAATTGGACAAAGTGGATCTGGTAAAACAGTTTTTCTAAAATGCTTGGTTGGTTTACACACACCCGATTCGGGAGAGATATTTTTTGGAGATAAGAAATATTCCAATTTTAATATCAAAGAAGAGCGTCAGCTAAGAATGGATATAGGGATGGTATTTCAAGGAAGTGCACTTTACGACTCAATGACTGTTGAAGAAAATGTAATGTTTCCGCTAAGTATGTTTACAGAACAGACAAAAGAAGAAATGTTGGTAAGAGTGAATGAAGTTCTGAGTAGAGTAAACCTAGATAATGCAAACGATAAATTTCCTTCTGAGTTGTCTGGAGGAATGCAGAAACGTGTAGCAATAGCTAGGGCTATAGTTATGAAACCAAAATATCTTTTTTGCGATGAACCAAATTCAGGTTTAGATCCTAATACAGCTATTGTTATAGATAATTTACTTCAAGAGATTACAGTTGAGTATGATATTACTACGATTATAAACACTCATGATATGAATTCTGTTATGGAGATAGGTGATAATATTATTTTTATAAAAGAAGGGTTTAAAGAATGGGAGGGAAGTAAGGATGAGATGTTTACTACTGATAATCCTGCCATTTTAGAGTTTGTTTATTCTTCGGAATTGTTTAAGAAAGTTAGAGAGACCTACAATAATTAACACTTTTTTGCATATTACATGTTACTTGAACCTAAAGATGAAAATATTGATAATCCTCAACTAGGATTCTGGGAATCGTTATCAAATGCTATTACTTCCCTGCCTCATATACTGAAAGAAACTTTAGATATTACTTCAAACTATAAAAAAGTTGATACTATACCAGTATTTATAGTTACATGGAAAAAAGGAATAGGTAAAACTGAGAAAAGAGAAAGAATGAGCCAAATTACCGAATGGCTTAATTATAAACTTGACAGAACTAATGTACAAGTTTTAGAAGGTAAATAGGGTAGTGGTTTTATTGCCATTATGTAATATATAAATATTAAGTACAACTAAATAAATGCAAGAATTAGGAGGATTATTTAATGATGTAATAGTGTTGGGTATATTCATATACTTTGCACTTTTACTTCATGGAAAAGCAAAGAGTAGTAACAAAAGAATAATTGATAAGATAGAACGTTACAAAGAAAAAAAAATATCATTTATTGTCGTTTGGGGAGGTATTAGTATCTTTTCTTTATTAATTATAGAGAGTATCATATAGATGTATTTTATTCAAAATTTACTTATTAAGATAATTTATATAACCATAATTTTTAATTAACATATTACTTATGTTTAGTGTAGA
>JADGDT010000086.1 GCA_016744755.1 Ichthyobacteriaceae bacterium
TCTTTACGAACATTACAAAACAATGCTAACTTATCTTTTACTCCTTCAGGAATCTTGTGTTCAGAACGACAAACCAAAACATCTGGTTGAACACCACTTTGCATCAATTCTTTTACCGAGTGTTGCGTAGGTTTAGTTTTAAGCTCGCCTGTAGTAGCTAAGTAAGGTAACAAAGTAAGGTGAATAACCATAGCATTATCTTTGCCCTCATCCCAAAGCATCTGACGTACTGACTCTACGTAAGGAAGAGATTCTATATCTCCAACAGTACCGCCAATTTCAGTAATAACTATATCCCAATCGCCCGTATTACCAAGAATACGAATCCTATCTTTTATCTCGTTTGTTATGTGAGGAATAATCTGAACTGTCTTTCCTAAAAACTCACCTCTACGCTCCTTATCTATTACCGACTGATAAATTCTACCAGTAGTAACGTTATTAGCTTGCGAAGTTGGGTGATTCAAAAATCTTTCGTAGTGACCTAAATCTAAATCAGTCTCTGCTCCATCGTCTGTTACATAACACTCTCCATGCTCATATGGGTTAAGAGTTCCTGGATCAATATTCAAATACGGATCGAGTTTCTGAATAGTAACTCTGTAACCTCTAGCTTGAAGCAAATTTGCCAACGAAGCCGAAATAATACCTTTCCCTAAAGAAGAAGTAACACCACCAGTTACAAATACATATTTAGTTTTAGACATAACTACCTTTTTATCTTAAAATTCAACGGGCAAAATTACAAACTTAATATCAAAGTTTTTACATATTTTTTCAATTATTTGGGCGTGTCCCCTAGGGTCAGGCTTTCGCTTATATCTTTTTTTATCGAGGCGCGACTCAAAGTAGCACTCCGATTAAAAAAAGGATGCCAGCTCTATCCTTCACGCATCAAGATAAATATTAATTACATAGCCTAAAAAGATATATCTTTAACACCTCTAAACTGCCTTCTAAAATCCAAATTAGAATAACTTTAGATGACTGAATAATTTATAGTTGAGTTGTTAGCTTCATCCAGTATTCTTTTAAAATATCTTCATTATTTATTTTTGAAGTATTAACTTCTAATATGATTGGAGCAGAATTATCTTCAATAAATAGATCTAAAGCTTTTTCAAATCCCTCTTGATTATCTGCTCTCAAATAATTTAGACCATGAGTTTCTGCTAAACCTTTGGCATTTAGTTTGTGCTTTGTTTGGAAGAATTTTTCTAAAGCGTTGCTAGTTGATGGTCCTGGGATAATTTTAAAAATACTCCCACCTCCATTATTTATTAAAACAATTTTAAAATTATCAGGAATATAATTATTCCAAAGCGCATTACTATCGTAAAAAAAACTAATATCCCCTGTAACTAAAACTACAGGCTTACCTGCTTTTGTAGAAGCACCTATTGCTGTAGATGTAGATCCATCAATTCCACTTGTACCACGGTTGCAAAACATATCCCAACTCTTTGGTTTAGTAAAAAGTTGCCAGTATCTAATAACTGAACTATTTGCAGATTGCAATTGAATATCGTTTGGTAGTTTATTTAACAGGGTATCATAAACTTTCAAATCTGAAAATGGTATACTAGAAAGTTGATTGTTGTGTTTTTGTATTTTGGAATCACGGATAGATAGAAACTTATCTCTGTAATTACTTTCTTTATTTTGCTTTAGAAAAAATAGTTGAGAGAAAAACATATCTGGCGAAACTCTGAAAATAGCCGATAAATTTTGGTAAGTATCTGGTGCCTCAATTTTGTTTCCAATGTGCCAATGCTCAATATTGCAATTTCTCAAAAAGGCTTTTATTTTTTTAGAAACTATCATCCCTCCTAAAGTAATCAGAATTTCTGGTTTCAACTCCTCATTATCTTCTTCGGATAAATTATTAATCAATTGATCTATACTCGAAATAAAATTATCCCCATTATTATTAGACAAAGTTTCTGTAAGTACTAAAACAGAAGAATCGTTTGATATATGATTCAGTTGAATTTCTACTTGTTTATCGGGAGTCATTGCTCCAACCAATACCATTTTCTTGGTAGATGAATTCCAAATATCTGCATATTTTTCAAGCTCTGCTACTTCTAACTGAGGCCTTGCACTTGGAATATCTATATTTTTTGGAGATACTTCTTTTTCTTCAATAGTATCGTACAAGGGTTCAGAAAATGGAATATTAATGTGTACAGGTCCTTTTTTGTTAATGGCAATATTCACAGCTTCATTTACCAATCTTGAATTGTACCACAATGTATTTTTATCATCACCTTCTTTCAAGTTTACACTTTTAAGAACATGGTTTGCTAGTACATTTTCTTGACGAATAGTTTGCCCATCGGCCTGATCTATCCATTCCAAAGGTCTATCAGCAGAAATTATAACTAATGGGGTTTTAGAATAAAAAGCTTCGGCAACAGCAGGTGCATAATTTAGTAATGCCGAACCTGAAGTACAAACTAAAGCAGATGGATTATTAGTTTGTTGAGATATTCCTAAAGCAAAAAATCCAGCACTTCGCTCATCAACAATACTGTATGGAGTAAAAAATGTATTTTCTGTAAATCCAATAGTTAGAGGAGCATTACGAGAACCTGGAGTAATAACTACATCTTTTACTTCTTTTTGTTGAAGTAAGTCAATTATTATTTGTGCGTTTTTTATTTTAGGGTATTTCATGTTTATAGCTATTGGCCTTTAGCTTTTAGCCATTGGCTTGAATATAGAAAATCAATTAATAAATTCACTTTAAGCTTTCGTCTTGAGCTTTCACCTTCGAGATTTGAGCTATTTTAGGTTAAATGATTAAGAACTATATCTTTCAATGTCTTAGACTTATTCACTGTTTCTTCCCACTCATCTTCTGCCTTACTTTCTGCTGTTATTCCTCCGCCTACAAAAAACTTAACTCCGTCTTTAACTACTTGTAAACATCTTAAATTTACATATAATTCAGTGTGATTATCGATATTTAACTCTCCCAAAAATCCGGTGTAGAAATTTCGGTTGAAGCCTTCTTTATCGTTAATAAATTCCTTCGCTTTTGCTAATGGTAAACCGCAAACTGCAGGAGTTGGATGTAAACTATTTATCAAATAATTTATGTTAGAAGCCGAACTCAATTCGCCAGTAATATCAGTTTTCAGATGCTCTAGTTTACCCGCCTTAATAGTTTCGGGACCAAATTCCTTAGTAGAGCTAAGCAAATTCTTCTCGAAAACATCTACAACGTAATCCGATACTAGCTTCTGTTCTTCAATTTCTTTATGTCCCCACTCTCCATTGTCTTCTATGTTTCTGGTACCTGCAATAGCTGTAGAATGTATAAATTCATCATCCTTCTCTATCAGCATCTCTGGTGTTGCCCCTATCCACATCCCTACTAAAGGATGAAACCAAATATAAACAAAAGCATCGTCGTAAGAGTTAACAAGGTCTTTGAAAATAGCTGAAAAATCTACATTTTTAGCCCTCCATAATTCTTCTCGTGTAATAACAACCTTATCTAATTCTCCTGATTTAACAGCTTCTACGCCTTGCTTTACTTTAAGCAAATGTTCCTCTCGTAGATTGTCTAAATTTGGTTCTACAACCTCTCCTCCAAAGAAACCATTTACATTCATTCCTTTGTATCCCGAAGCTGTAATATCTAAATCTCCCATATCGAAAGTAAGCTTTGCATCACTCTTTATCAAAACTCTTTCTTCGGAATTTGTGTAGGGTGCAAATACAAAACCCTTATCTTTATCAAGATCCTGAACGAACCACATGTTTACATCTTTTTGTATCAATCCGTAAACTTCTTCCTCCTCTGGTTTCTTGTACAAAACAAAAGGAAGCTTGCTCTGCAAAATCTTCCCAAAAACTTCTTTATATTTTAACTCTTGACTCATTATGTGAATTGTGAATTGTGAATTGTGAATTGTGAATTGAAAAATTCAAAAACTCTTAATTCATAACTGTTAACTTTTAATTCTACTTCCTCTTCTCTCTAACAATATTTGTAATCTTCGCTAGCGATATCAGGCTACCTTCTTCATCTTTAACTTCTACCTGCCACAAATGTAAAGTATTTCCCTTGTGCATAAGTTTTGCAGTTGCAAAAAGAGTTCCTTCTTTTTTAGATTTAAGGTGATTAATTGCAAGTTCTATTCCTCTAATATCATGATTGTCAGATCTCATTATTACTGCCGATGCTGCACTACCAACACTCTCTGCTAAAGCAGCTGTAGCACCACCATGCAATATTCCCATAGGTTGATAAACCCTAGAATTAATAGGCATTTTTGCTTTCAAGAAATCATCACCAAAATCAATGTACTCCATTTCTAGAGTTTCCATTAAAGTATTTCTACTCGACTTATTTAACATTTCTAAAACCTGTTGTTTATTCATTTTTTATATTTTAAGGAAATTCAAAAGTACAATTTTAGACTTTTATAATTGCAATTGTTATAGTACATTTAAGACTTAAACTTAGTATTTAATTCCTTAACAATTAATTCTATCTTTTTGTTCTTTGCTTCTTTTTCTAGAAAAAATGATGGAACCTGCCTAACCTCACAGTCTTCGATAAAGCAACGCTCACAAGTAACTCCTACATTTTGTTTTTTAATTTTGGGATCTGCTAAAAAATTAATCTTCCGTTGCAACTGTTTATTAATAAGTAATCCTACACTAATATTTCGGTAATGATTATCTTTAAAAGGATCTTTTGTTGCAGATGACAACAATAAATACTTCATGCCATCGTCTTGGTAATTAGAGATTTGAACATCAAATTCATGTTCCTTTTTACTTTTACTTATATCATTTAGCATCTTTAGAGATACCCAGCGTCTGCAATAATGCTCATCGGTTTCGTTTGCATGTGGGGAATGATGGTGAGATAAATGCAATTCTTTTTTTAGATAAAATTTATTGCTTTTAGCCTTATGCGTAAATCTTAGAAAGAATAAATTTTGAATATTAAATTCTTGAGGTAATACATTTGTTAAACGTTGATAAAAAGATTCTGGAGACGCATTAAAGCTCTCTATCACTTTCAAAAACAATCCTTCATCAAAAGTGTCCTTTTCAAAAACTTCACTCAATTGCATTTTAACTTTAGCCTTTGGTATAATAAGTGCACCTGCAAAATAGGAGGCATAAAAATTATTTAATACTTGATCGAAAGTTTTAAATTTAATCCATGGGAATGTATACAAACGCTCTTTTATTTCTAAAAAATTATAAGCTAATTCTTTAGCATAAATAAAAGTGCGTTGTGCTTCGTCAATTTCATTTGCTAACAAAAGCGTTTTTGTTTTAGAAACTAAAACATACCTCAAATCACCTAAAGCCTCAAACTTATTTAATTCGTTTTCTATAATTGTATACCCAAATTCTTCAATTAAAATTTCTTCCAGATCTTTAGAATTAACAGGAAGGTTTAAATTAATATGATAAGCTTTAGCAAATTTTAGAACACCTTGCTCTAAGTCTTCAAAATAATTATTATTAGCTTCCTGGAAAGAACGTACAGAGGCTAGGAAAAAACTTTCTCTACTAAAATTATAGTTTTGTGCAATTTCAATAATAGTACTAATAAACGCATTTACTTTTGCAGGAGCATTCGCTACTATATCTATTAAATTACTCTCTTTTATTCCAAATAATTCTAATGGAAGTTCTTTTAATATTTTAGAGCGAAGCAAATCGCCTATAGGAGCCAAATTCTTATCCAACTTTAAAGAGACCATTTGATCATAAGAAACATCTAATTTATCTGATAGTATAGCAATTTTATCAGGTTTGGGATACTTTTTCCCGTTTTCTATTTCATTTAAATACGACTTAGACAAACCAGAAAGTTTAGACAACCCAAACAATGATAATTTCTTATCAGTCCTTATCTGTTTTAGCTTTAAGCCAAATATAAGTTTAATATAATCTTCTTCCATATAAGCAAATATAAGTTTTTTTGCGAATATATTTATTTTGCGAATATTAATATTTAGCGAATATATTTATTTAGCGAACGTTCGCTTGTTATTGTAATATATTTGTTTTAATATTGTCCCATAAAAATATAAGCACTATGGATATCAAACCTTTAAAATCATCAAAATTTAATTTCTCTATAGACATTAATAATTACTATCCTGAAATTTTAACAGATAAAGCATTAGCTTTTATTGTTGCACTTCATGAGAAATTTAATGCAGAGAGGTTATCTCTTTTAGAAAAACGTGTAAATAAACAGAAAACCTTTGATGAAGGGGGATTCCCTGAGTTTCCAAAGGAGACTAAAGACATTAGAAATAATGAATGGACAGCTGGCAACATTCCTCATGATTTACAAGATAGACGTGTAGAGATTACAGGGCCAGTAGATAGGAAAATGATTATCAATGCTTTAAATTCTGGAGCCAAAACATTTATGGCAGATTTAGAGGATAGTAATGCTCCTACTTGGGAAAACACTATTGAAGGACAAGTAAACTTAATAGATGCTAACAAGAAGACTATTTCTTTAGTAGATACAAATCGTAATAAAT
Organism: Ichthyobacteriaceae bacterium; assembly: GCA_016744755.1. Lineage (GTDB taxonomy): Bacteria > Bacteroidota > Bacteroidia > Flavobacteriales > JADGDT01 > JADGDT01. The sequence continues at coordinate 6,540 of JADGDT010000086.1, forward strand.
CGTATGCCTTAAATAAAGAAACGGCTGTTTTACTTGTAAGACCAAGAGGATTACATTTAAACGAAAGACACATTATAATTAATAATGAAGAAACTTCGGGTAGTTTGGTAGATTTTGGGTTATACGTGTTTCATAATACAAAAACCTTATTAAGTAACAATACTGCTCCATATTTCTATCTACCAAAATTAGAACATTATTTAGAAGCACGTTGGTGGAATGATATTTTCACTTTTGCTCAAGAATACTTAGAAGTTCCTAAAGGGACTTTCAAAGCAACTGTTCTAGTAGAAACTATTACTGCAAGTTTTCAGCTAGACGAAATAATTTATGAGCTTAAAGATCATATTGTTGGTTTAAATTGTGGACGATGGGATTATATTTTCTCTTATATCAAAAAGTTTAGAAATCATCCAAATTTTGTAGTTCCAAATCGCGATCAAGTAACTATGGCTACACCATTTATGGATGCTTATTCGAAACTGGTTATTCAGCGTTGCCATAAACGTGGCATACTAGCTATTGGTGGTATGGCAGCTCAAATTCCTATTAAAAATGACGAAAAAGCCAATACTGCTGCATTGGAAAAAGTAAGAAAAGATAAAGATCGTGAAGTTAAAAATGGACATGATGGTACCTGGGTTGCACATCCTGATTTAGTTGAAGTAGCAATGGTAGAATTTAATAAACACATGCCAACGCCAAATCAATTACACATAACTCGTGATGATATAAACATTACAGAACAAGATTTAGTAGAAATACCAAAAGGTACTGTAACAGAAGCTGGAATTAGAAAAAACATTAATGTTGGTGTTTTATATACAGAAGCTTGGCTAAGAGGTCATGGTGCTGTAGCACTTTACAATTTAATGGAAGATGCCGCTACTGCAGAAATTTCGAGAACACAAGTTTGGCAATGGTTAAAAAACGAAGTTATACTAGAAGACGGTAGAAAATTTGATCTTAAACTCTACACTGAACTATTTGATGATGAAGTCGGAAAAATTATATCAGAATTTGGAGAAGAAAACATTAAAAACACCAAGTTTAAACTTGCCACAGATCTTTTTAACAAATTAGTTTTATCAAAAGAGTTTGAAGAATTTTTAACGCTTCCTGCTTATCAATATATTTAAAAAAAAACAATCCTGCGATTGCGACAACAATCAACAGGATCTAATTATTAATAATAAATAACGTATCACAAAATTATGAAAAATTTAGCACAAAGTAATTATACTTCTGCATTACAAATTGTAAGAGACCTTAAAGCGAAATATGGGAAAACTTGGGATGCAATAAGTCCTGAAAACGCAGCTAGAATGATTACTCAAAATCGTTTTAGAACAGGTTTAGATATTGCCAAGTATACGGCAGCCATTATGAGAAAAGATATGGCAGAGTACGATGCCGATTCATCTAAATACACTCAATCTCTTGGTTCTTGGCATGGATTTGTAGCTCAGCAAAATATGATCGCAGTTAAAAAGCATCATAAAACAACAAGTAAAAGTTATATATATCTTTCTGGTTGGATGGTAGCTGCATTACGCTCAGAATTTGGCCCATTACCAGATCAATCTATGCATGAAAAAACTGTTGTTCCTGCACTTATTAAAGAAATTTATGATTTTTTACGTCAAGCGGATGCTATAGAGTTGAATGATTTATTAAGAAGACTTGAATTGGGAGAAGACGTACAAGATCAAATAGATAATTTTGAGACACACATAGTACCAATTATAGCAGATATTGATGCAGGATTTGGTAATGAAGAGGCTACTTATCTATTAACAAAAAAGATGATTGAAGCTGGAGCTTGTGCTATTCAGGTTGAAAATCAAGTATCTGATGCTAAACAATGTGGACATCAAGATGGAAAAGTTACTGTACCTCATGAAGATTTTATTTCTAAAATAAATGCTATTAGATATGCCTTTTTAGAGCTTGGAATTGATGACGGAATTATTGTTGCAAGAACAGACTCTGAAGGCGCTGGTTTAACTCAAAAACTGCCAGTTAGTCTAGCTCCTGGGGATTTAGCTTCTCAATATTTAGACTTCGTAGAAGCAGAAGAAATAACAATTGATGAAGCGAAACAAGACGATGTACTTCTTAAAAGAGATGGTAAATTGGTACGTCCTGTAAGATTAGCTAATGGATTATATGAATTTAAGGTAGGCTCAAATATAGATAGAGTTGTATTAGATTGTATTGTTAGTCTTCAAAATGGTGCAGATCTTTTATGGATTGAAACTCCAACACCAGATGTTAAGATTATTGCCAACATGGTAAATAGAGTTAGAGAAGTTGTTCCAAATGCAAAATTGGTTTACAACAACTCGCCATCTTTTAACTGGACATTAAACTTCCGTAATCAAGCATATGATAGTATGTCAGCATCAGGAGCTGATATGTCTCAGTATGAAAAATATAACTTAATGGATGTAAAGTACGATGATTCAGAGTTAAGTAATCTTGCTGATGAGAAAATTAGAACATTCCAAATGGATGGTTCAAGAGAAGCCGGTATTTTCCATCACTTAATTACTTTACCAACATACCATACTACAGCACTTCATATGAATGATTTAACTGAAAATTATTTTGGAGAAGAAGGAATGTTAGCTTATGTAAAAGGTGTTCAGAGACAAGAAATTCGTAAAGGAGTATCTTGTGTTAAGCACCAAAGAATGGCAGGTTCTGATATTGGAGATGATCATAAAACATATTTTGCTGGCGATAAAGCTTTGAAGGCTGGAGGAGATAATAATACAAGTAATCAGTTTGAAATTAAAAAATAAGACTTCAATTTAAAAAAGTCATTTCAACATTTAATTGTATAGGAGTATTAAGGGTAGATCTAAAAACTATTTTTGAAATATTTGCATTGTATTTTTTTGAATATGAGGAATTAAAAACGGAGTTTAGCAGGGCTAAATGAGTATTTTAATAACGAAGTAGTTGAGAAAAAGACTATGTAAAGAATCAATATTGAATTATTAGAGATTCCCTTAAATACTTACTCCTAGTAAAGAATGCCTCGTAGTAAACCCACGAGGCATTCTTAATATTTTTAAGAGTTTTAGTAGTAACTTGTGACATCTATTACAAATTACGAATCAGAGATTATTATAATCTGTTAAAATAAAATGAAATGAAAGGTAGAAAATTACTTATGATTCCTGGTCCAATTGAGTTTGAACCAGATGTACTACAGGCATTGGGTATGGCTACTACTAGTCATGTAGCTCCTAATTTCATTGAGGTTTTTGGAAAAAGCCTTGAACTAATGAGAGATGTTTGGAATTCTCCAAAAGGACAACCTTTTATTGTTGCAGGTACTGGCACACTAGCTATGGATATGTCAGTTGCCAACCTTATAGAGCAAGGAGATAATGTATTGATTATTTCTTCGGGATATTTTGGTAAGCGATTCAAAGATATTTTTGATGGATACGGTGCTAATACAACTATTTTAGAAGCTCCTTTAGGCGAAGCTGTAAGCCTTGATCTTATTGAAAAAGAGCTAAAAAGCAAAAAATACAAAGCCCTAACTATTACACATGTAGATACCTCTACAGGAATGTTGATAGACCCTAAACCAATAGCACAGTTAGCTCAAAAATATAATACCTTAAGTATTTTAGATGGTGTTTGTTCGGTTGCAGGCGAGGAGATAAATCAAGATGAATGGGGTATTGATGTTGTCTTAACTGCTTCTCAAAAAGCAATTGGTGTACCTCCAGGACTTGCACTTCTAATGGTATCGCAAAAAGCAATGGAAGTATGGAAAAACAGGAAAACACCTATACCTAACTACTACTCCGATTGGAACAATTGGTTACCTGTAATGAAAGCTTATGAAGAAAGAAGACCTTCGTATTTTGGAACACCCGCAGTTAATTTAATTGTAGCATTAGAAACTAGCTTAAAAATAATATGTAAAGAAGGCATAGAAAATAGAGTGAAAAGACACAAAAACTTGGCAAAAGCATTTAGAGCAGGTATTACTGCTTTAAATCTAGAGATACTGCCACAAACAACAGATATAGCAGCTAATACACTAACAGCAGTGTACTACCCTAAAGGAATTGTTGGAGCAAAATTACTCTCTAAAATAGCTAGTAATGATATAATAGTTGCTGGAGGACTACTTTCTGGAATACAAACTTCCTATTTCAGAATAGGACATATGGGATCGGTTTCTCCAAATGACCTCGTAGCAGTACTAGCTGCACTAGAACGTTCTTTATTAGAATTAGGATATGATGTAGAATCTGGCAAAAGCTTACAAGCTTTTCAAGGTGAACTACTAAAAGCTAAATAGTTATACTAATTAGGATTATACGAATATTCTAAACTAGAAAATTCATACCAAAAGGTTAAACCAAAAAAACCACAAATAGAAATATTTGTGGTTTTTAAATTTATATGTAAAAAATTTACTTAATAAGCTCTACACTTCTTTTTATGGTTCTCCTCTCTAAATGTTGTGGAACAATCGTCACCTTGAGCGTGATTGGTGAGCATGATTGGTGAGCATGATTGGTGAGCGTGGTTGGTGAGCGTGGTTGGTGAGCGGAGCCGAACCAGAGCCGAACCAGAGCCGAACTATAGTCAAATATAGTCTATTTCAATAGTTTACATTGTGTTATCATTGTTGCTATAGATATTTCAACTACATTACCTTTTGTTCCCCATTCGGCTTCGCTCAGGGCAGGCAACAAAGTAAATTCTGCTCAATATGACGAGTATTCTAAATTAGAAGTTCCACACAAATAAGAGTAGAACCCTTTTTTTTAAAGAAACAGTAAGATTTAGTACAGTATATAAAAATATCATAACCCAAAATTATAGAACTTGAATAATTCCCCCTTAAAATTATCTCAATATTTAATAGATATAATGCCAATTTTGAATCAAAATCAGTATCATTACTACACTCAGAATAAAACAAAAAAAACCACAAATATCTCTATTTGTGGTTTTTAAATTTATATATAGATAAACTTATTTAATAAGCTCTACACTTCTTTTTATGAATTTAGTTAACTCCTCGCCATGTAAAAGGTTTTGTTGAAGTTTAGCTAAATCGAAAGCTTGTTGTACCAAGTCTTTTTTACGGTCTTCGCTCTCTTCATTTAAAATTTCGGAAACTACCTCGTTGTTTGTGTTAACAATAAGGTTGTACATTTCTGGCATCTGCCCCATTCCCATCATTCCGCCACCTGTTTGAGCTTGCTCATTCATACGACGAATAAATTCTGGAACTGTAACCAAGAAAGGAAGTTCTTTTGAATCTAATGCTTCCATCTGAACTGTGTACTTTGTATCGTTTACTCCTGTCTCGATTATTGGCTTAAGTACGTCTTCTTCTTCCTTAGAAAGTTTAGAAACTACAGGCTCATCTTTGTTTATTAATTTATCAATAGAATCAGCATCAACACGAGCAAATTTAACATTTGCATTATCGCCTTCAATCTTCTGAATTAAGTGAGAAATAATAGGAGAATCAAGTAGCATAACTTCATATCCTTTATCCTTAGCTCTTTCTATATAAGAGTGTTGAGCATCTTTGTTTGAAGCATAAAGAACAACTGTATTACCATCTTTATCGGTTTGAGCATCTTTTACTTTTTCTACAAACTCATCAAAAGTAAAAAACTCATCATTTACCGTTGGGTACAATGCAAATTTCTTTGCTCTATCGTAGAATTTAGGCTCCGATAACATCCCGTATTCAATAATAATTTTGATATCGGCCCATTTCTTTTGAAAATCTTCTCTATCATCCTTAAACATTGAATTTAGCTTGTCGGCAATTTTCTTTGTAATATGACCCGAAATTCTTTTCACAGCGGCATCAGCTTGAAGGTAAGAACGAGAAACATTTAAAGGAATATCTGGTGAGTCAATAAGACCTTTAAGCATGTTCAAGAAATCTGGAACTATATTTTCTACGTTATCAGTAATGAAAACTTGGTTTTGATACAGCTGGATTTTGTCCTTCTGCATATCCATAGATTTAGAAATCTTAGGGAAGTAAAGAATTCCTGTAAGATTAAATGGATAATCAACATTTAAGTGAATGTGAAACAAAGGATCCTCAAAATTAGCAGGGTATAACTCCTTGTAAAAGCTGTTGTAATCTTCATCAGTCAATTCTGATGGCGACTTTGTCCAAGCAGGATTTGTGTTATTGATGATATTATCAACCGATACTTTAGTTTCTACAGCATCATCTCCTTCGCCTTCTTTTACAGTCTCTTCTTTCTCTCCGAATTTAATTTCAACCGGAACAAATTTAGAATACTTATTTAAAAGCTCAGTTATTCTACTTTCCTCCAAAAACTCAGCAGAATCTTCGTCTATATGAAGTACAATTTCAGTTCCTCTATCTTCTTTCTTGTCTGTATTTTCTAGCTCATACTCAGGAGACCCATCACATTCCCAACGAACAGCTTGGCTATCATCTTTGTAAGATTTAGTAAAAATTTCTACCTCACTTGCTACCATAAAAGCTGAGTAGAAACCAAGTCCGAAATGTCCGATAAGATCTTTACCATCCATTTCTTCTTTGTACTTCTCCATAAACTCTTCTGCTCCAGAAAAGGCAATATCAGTAATATATTTCTCTACTTCTTCTGATGTCATTCCAATACCTCTATCTTTTATAGTTAGAGTTTTGGCATCTTTATCAATAGAAATTTCAATTTTAGTATCTCCCAAATCACCTTTAACTTCTCCCATTGATGAAAGGTGCTTCAGTTTTTCGGTAGCATCAACAGCGTTTGATACTAATTCTCTTAAAAATATTTCGTGATCGGAGTATAAAAACTTCTTTATTACAGGGAATATATTATCCGCAGTAACATTAATTTTTCCTTTAGCCATTTTATTATAATTTAATAATTATTAGTCTTTTTATCTCCTTGTGTTTTTCAAAGTTTATGCCAAAGGGTTGCAGGTGTCATCTTGTCACAAACGAAGAAATGGGCATTAAAATTTGGCAGTTTTTATGAAGTTATCGTATGAGATTAATTATAACGGTTGAGTTCCAAATATCACCACAAATAACCCCTACTTTAATACTAACACTTGTATTTATGTGCCAATTCCTACTTTACGCTTTTAGTCCTCAATGGCAATCCTATTCACAAACACGTTAGGCAGGTCTTTTGCCAAAAAGCAAAAGCCAGCCTAGCGTGTTGTTCATTAGTATTCCCATTTCTGGGCTAACACTACAATTAGGGGCATAAAAGTAAAAAGAGTTGATCAGTGAGCTAATGACGAGTGATACTTTGCGAACTTTGCGTTTTTTCTCTTTGCGCACTTTGCGTGAAAAGCACACTCTATTTCACGCAAAGTACGCAAAGCTTTTTTTATCAGCGAAAATCTGCGAAATCTGCGGGCGATAAACAATATTGTCATAGGTTGTCCTAAGTTTTTAACGAAAAATTCCAATGAGCGGATGACGAGTTACCGTCATACTGAGCGGAGCTTTTGCGGAGTCGAAGTATCTATTGAAACAGTGATTAGCATAAACCTTTTCAGCCGTAATAGATCCTTCGATTCCATTTTATTCGTGCCTCATAAAATTCCACTCAGGATGACGGGTATTCTAAAATTACAACTTCAATCTAAATAAGTCATTTCAATATCTAATTGGTATAATAGGTTGGAGATAAAAAACTCCCGCAGATTCCGCAGATTAACGATTGGTGTATGGTGTGTTGGGCGATTGTAAATTGGTAAAATCTTTAAATTTGGTATTGAGTACCGTTTTAATTTTTTGCGTAATTTCTATTTTCTAAAGTAAATAATTATAACGGTGCGTATTTTCTAAAAAAGTATAAACTTCTATAAACGACAAATTCGCCCAATACACTATACATTGTGTTGGGCATTGTTTTTAAAATCGTGTTTTGAATATTTTTGAAATTAAACTTTCCTTTTTCTTATAAATAAAAAATTCATGATTTTCTATTTCTGAAAAATCTGATTTTACTAATTCATTAAATAAATAA
>JADGDT010000087.1 GCA_016744755.1 Ichthyobacteriaceae bacterium
AGGTTAGATTATATTCAATCTGATGCTCAAGATCCATCTGATGATTTTATTGCTAAGAATCCTGATGGTGTTCACCCTGATGATGAAGCAAATATTTCTGTAAATATTTCGGGAGTATATATGCTTACCGAAAATTGGAATACAAAATTATCAATTGGTAGAGGAGTGCAAACAGCAAGTATTCAGAAACGATATGTAAATACGTTACCCGTGGGTAGAGATGGATTTATGTATGTTGGAAATCCAATGTTGGATGCTGAGGTAAACAATCAAATAGACTTAAGTTTCAATCGCCATAGCGATAAATGGTGGATGGGCGTAAATGGATATTACTCTATTGTACAGAATTATATCAATTCTACAATTATACAAGCACCAAAACCACCAATGGGAGGAATGCCAGGTAAGCCAGGAGAAAAACAGTTTACAAATATAGATGAGGCAAGCATTTACGGTTTTGAAGCAAATTTTGGATTTGAAGTTATAGAAAATTTAAAGTTCGATGTTTCTGGATTCTATACTCATGCACAAAATGTTGATTTAGAAGAGCCTTTAGCCGAGATTCCACCAATGGAAATGAATATTTCGTTGATGTACGATAATAAAAAATGGTATGCCAAAATTAATCAACGTTTGGTAGATGAGCAAGATAGAGTAGCAGAAAGTGTAAAGGAAACTGCATCGCCAGGATTTGGAGTATTAGATTTGTTTGGTGGGTACGAACTTAACAGTCGCCTTAGATTTGATGTTTCGGTTACAAATATTTTCAACCTAAACTATTACGAGCACCTTAATAGACCTTATAAAGCAATGGATACACAAAGTGAGTTTTACAACATGGGGCGTAACTTTATGTTGAGTGCTAAAATAAGTTTGTAGAGAATTACGTTGTAATATTAGTCTGAAATACATGACCAAGAACAATTTTATAGATGAAGGATGTTATTACATAATATTTTGTAAGTAACTAACTTTGTAAAGTATTTCTAAATGAAATTAAACTTGTATTGATTTGACTTTGATTAGTTAAATTGTAGAGCCGAGGCAAATCGCAAACTTGTCTCGGTTTCTTTTTTTATTGAAGCTGAAGTATGAATTTTTAGAAATGAATCGTTGCTATGCGACTTGGGCTTTGTTTTTTATTGAAGCTGAAGCATCAATTTTTGTAAATGAATCGTCGCTATGCGACTTGTATTTTGGTATACCTGTGAGTTGTGAGTCTTCTATAATTTAACTTTTGGGGATAACAATAAATTTGTTTTCTTTTTATCTAAAATATCTATTGATAAAATCTGCGTTTATCTGCAAAATCTACTGGCAAAAGAAAAGACCCATAACTAAGAAGTTACAGGTCTTAAATAAATATATTAAAAATCTAATCTAATCTAATCTAATCTTCATCAACAAGTACCCATTGTCCTTTATCTATTAAAGGAATAGCCTGTTTGTATTTCATAGTTTTACTTTCGCCATTCATTACATTTTTAATAGTAACCTTATCGTTTCTACCAATCTTCTTTTCTTCGCGAACAAAAGTTTCTTGAACTTGAGGCTCTTGAGTTCTGTTAGCCTGACCTTGATTAGGGTTAGGAACATCAGAATCTCTACTCAATTTAAGTTTTTCACGTTTTCTAGGAAGTTCCTTAGCCTCTTTTATATTCTGACTTGGTTTCTCCATTTGAGGTAAATTACCTTTAAGTAAGAAAGAAATAATATCTTTATTTACTTTGATAATCATAGTTTTAAACAACTCGTAAGACTCAAATTTGTAAATCAATAATGGATCTTTCTGTTCGTATGATGCATTCTGCACAGATTGTTTTAGCTCATCCATTTCACGTAAGTGATGTTTCCAAGCTTCATCAATAATTGAAAGAGCAATATTCTTTTCGAAATCTTTGTTTAACTCTTTTCCTTTACTCTCGTATGCATCTTTAAGATTAGTAACAATGTTCATTTGCTTAACTCCATCGGTAAATGGAATAACAATATTCACATATCTTTCGCCTTGATTTTCGAATACATCTTTAATTACAGGGAATGCAGATTCTGCAGTACGCACTGATTTAGCTTTATAGTGCTTATAAGATTTTGCGTAAACTTCCTGAGTAACATCATCGAAACTCATTGTAGTAAATTCGCTTTCTGTAACAGGAGATTCTATGCTTAAGAAACGAGCTAAGTCTAATTTAAAATTAGCAAAGTCACTAATCTCTTTATTATTCAATACTATATCTTCGGCAGTATCGTAGATCATAGTAGCAATATCTACAGCAAGCCTATCTCCAAATAAAGCATTGTGACGACGTTTGTAAACAACCGAACGTTGAGAGTTCATAACATCATCATACTCAAGTAAACGCTTACGAACACCAAAGTTATTTTCTTCAACCTTAGTTTGTGCACGCTCTATAGATTTAGAAATCATTGAGTGTTGAATAACTTCTCCCTCCTCAAGACCCATTTTATCCATAAGTTTGGCTATTCTATCAGAACCAAACAAACGCATTAAGTTATCGTCCAAAGAAACATAGAATTGCGAAGAACCTGGATCTCCCTGACGACCGGCACGACCACGTAACTGACGGTCTACACGACGAGAATCGTGACGCTCTGTACCTACAATTGCAAGACCTCCTGCAGCTTTAGATTCATCAGTAAGTTTAATATCCGTTCCACGACCTGCCATGTTTGTTGCAATAGTTACAACTCCTGGCTGACCAGCTTCACGTACAATATCTGCTTCCTTTTTGTGTAATTTAGCATTAAGTACATTGTGACGAATATTATTTACTTTTAGTAAACGACCAAGTAATTCTGAAATCTCTACTGAAGTTGTACCAACCAATACAGGGCGTCCTGAATTTGATAGTGCAGTTACTTCTTGAATTACGGCATTATATTTTTCACGTTTTGTTTTGTAAACTAAATCTTCTCTGTCATCACGAACAATAGGACGATTAGTTGGAATTACAACAACATCTAGTTTGTAGATATCCCAAAATTCACCGGCCTCTGTAACTGCTGTACCCGTCATACCCGAAAGTTTTCGGTACATACGGAAATAATTCTGAAGTGTAACAGTTGCAAATGTTTGAGTAGCCGCTTCGATAGTTACATTTTCCTTTGCCTCAAGAGCTTGGTGTAATCCGTCAGAGTAACGACGACCATCCATAATACGACCAGTCTGTTCATCTACAATTTTAATCTTACCATCCATTATTACATACTCTGTATCCTTTTCGAATAGAGTGTATGCCTTTAGTAGTTGGTTCATAGAATGTATTCGCTCACTCTTGATAGAGTAGTCGCGGAATAAAACATCTTTGTTCTCTGCCTTTTTTTCATCAGAATCAGAAGAGTTGTCAATTGCAGCAATCTCCATTCCAATATCTGGCATAATAAAGAAATCATTCTCCATATCGCCCGAAAGTAGGTCAAGACCTTTATCGGTAAGGTTGATAGAATTGTTCTTCTCATCAATAGAGAAATACAAGTTCACATCAACATTGTGCATTTCTCTCTCCTTATCTGCTATGTAATAGTTCTCAGTTTTTTGAAGCATTTGTTTTACTCCATCTTCACTTAAAAACTTAATAAGTGCCTTGTTTTTAGGTAAACCTCTGTATACCGAAAATAAGTTGTATCCAGCTTCTTCATTACCTTCTTTGTACATTCTCTTTGCATCAGAAAGTACACTTTGTAAGTATTGACGCTGAGTAGAAACTAACTTTTCTATTCTTGGTTTAAGCTCGTTGAACTCATGAATATCACCTTTAGGGACTGCTCCCGAAATAATTAATGGAGTACGAGCATCATCAACAAGTACAGAATCCACCTCATCGACAATGGCATAGTTTGGTTTGCGCTGAACTAAATCTTTTGGCGTGTGAGCCATGTTATCTCTTAGGTAATCGAAACCGAATTCATTGTTGGTACCATAAGTAATATCAGATCTATAAGCTTTACGCCTTTCTTCTGAGTTTGGTTGGTGATGATCTATACAGTCAATAGTAAGTCCGTGAAATTCGAATATTGGTGCCATCCATGCAGCATCACGTTTAGCTAGGTAGTCGTTCACAGTTACAACGTGAACACCCATTCCTGGTAAAGCATTTAGATAAACAGGAAGTGTAGCTACAAGAGTTTTTCCTTCTCCCGTTGCCATCTCTGCAATCTTACCTTGGTGAAGTACTGAACCTCCAATTAGCTGTACATCGTAGTGTATCATCGCCCAAGTTACTATCTCGCCATTTGCATCCCACGAGTTGTTCCAAATTGCTTTGTCGTCAACTAGTTCTATGTGAGGGCGAGAACCTGAAATTTCTCTATCCATTGGAGTTGCAGTAACCTCAATAGTTTCGTTTTCAGTAAAACGTTTAGCAGTTTCTTTTACAACAGCAAATGCTTCTGGTAGAATTTCTAATAATACTTTTTCTGAAATTTCGTAAGCCTCATCTTCTAGTTTGTCAATTTCTAAATAGAAATCTTCTTTATCGTGAATACTAACACCTTCGGCATTAGATTTCTCGCGTAGCTCTTCAATCAGTTTTGTTTGAGTAGATGTAGCCTCTTTTATTTGTTGTTTGAATTCCACAGTCTTATTTCTCAAGCCATCGTCAGATAATTTTGAAATAATAACTTCTGCAATCTTAATCTTTTCTACTGTTGGCATGATAGCTTTAACATCTTTATCCGATTTATCGCCAAAGAAAACTTTCATTACCTTATCTAACATTCCCATGTTGTAATTTTATATTGTTAGTAACTTTCTAAGCTTTGATGTTGTGATATCTGTAAAAGAAACAATTAGTACATTCTAAAACTGCATCGTAAAATACATCCAAAATTATTAGTTGTATTTTACAATTCATTAAAAAAACAAGACTATTTATCTGATACAAAAACACTTATATTAAGTGTGTAAATATTACTTTCAAACACCAAATAAGCTCACAGAATATGCTGAATTTGCAATTCTGTGAACTTATTCAATAAACGCTTATCTACTTTAATTATTGTAGATAAACCTATTTAATCATACAAATATTAAGTACAGTTTTCTACTGAACTTTAATACTCTTCTTCATTCCACAGAAAATCTTCTTCCGAAGGATAATCTGGCCATATTTCTTCAATACTTTCGTAACTATCTTCTTCGTCATCTATTGACTGTAAATTTTCTACTACTTCTAAAGGTGCTCCAGTACGTATTGCATAATCTATCAATTCGTCTTTTGAAGCTGGCCAAGGTGCATCACTTAGGTAGGATGCTAATTCTAATGTCCAATACATAGTTTAATGTATGTTATATTTTTTGCAAATGTAATTTTTTATAGATAAAATCAAAGGAAAAAATAAGTTTTATGTAAGTTTTTTTACAACTTCCAAAATACTTCTTCACACTTGTGTTTTATCGAGTATTCTCGAGATAACATAAATAGGTAATCTGATAGCCTATTAATGTAAATTTTTAATTCGGTTTGTATTTCTTCTATTTCGTTTAAAGTAGAAATTCTCCTCTCTGCTCTACGGCAAATAGTACGTGCAACATGGCAATGAGATACTGATGCATGACCACCTGGTAATACAAAGTTTGTAAAAGGAGGTTGTTCCTCAGTCATTCTATCCATTTCTTTTTCAAGCTTTGTAATATCATCTTGAGTTACTTTTGGCAATTTACTCTGAGCCTTTTCGTTCTCTTTTGGAGTTGCTAAGTTAGAACCAATATTTAACAAGGTATTTTGGATAGAAATAATAACATCTTTTGTGTCACCATCAGAGTAGTCTCTAATTAAACCCATATAAGCCAAAAGTTCATCAACAGTTCCGTAAGCTTCAATCTTGATGTTGTGTTTTTCAACACGCTTACCTCCAAATAGCGAAGTCTTTCCTTTATCTCCTGTTTTAGTATATATTTTCATTATTATACTTTAGTTTAATTTCATTGGTAACTGAGCGTAGCCAAGTTTTTTTTAAGGCTACCGAAAATAGTGAAAATTTTGTCTGATTAATGTAGTATTTATGTTTTTTTTAATGTTGTTATCAACAACAGGGGAGGAGTTAAAATAACAAAAGGTCGAAGAGTATATTCTTCGACCTTTGAGGTATTCATGGTAACAATAAGATTATTTTATAATAATTTTTTCTGTACTTTGATTTCCGTATTTATTTTGAAGTTGAATGAAATATATTCCGCTATTCAAGCTACTTACATCTATATCTGTTTTTTCTGATAGAGTTTTAGAAATAATTACCTGTCCTAAATTGTTCACTAATATAAATTCTGTTCTTTCGGCAACTTCAATTGTAAAATATTCTGAAGCAGGATTAGGATAAATCTTCACATCATCAAAATTATTTTTGAAATCATTATTTGCTAGATTTTCATCTTCGAGGTAAAAAGTATAAGATATACCTCCCTTATTAAACCACGATTGAGAAATCTCTGTTTTGTCATATTGTCTTTTATAACCATTACGACTACCAGGGTCGTGTAAGATAGGATCTCCATCCTCATCGAAACCAGCAAGCATAATTAAATGACCACCGTAAAGAGGTGCTCCTAAAGACATTGCTATTCTGCCACCATTTTTCAAAACTTCGTAAGCCTCACTCCAAGTTCTGTAGCGCGAGACATGACCTTTTAATCCATACATGTGAGCATGTTGTACATTTCTTGGCCAAACACCGTATAATTTCCAGTATAGGTCTCGTGTTTTTACTGCAAAATCATAGGCATCAACATCTATTCCGTAACTTCTAATAATCATAGCTGTAGAAGAGGGAGAACAAATAGAACCACCAATCTCATCGTCTACACCATATTGGTAAATAAACTGGGTGTCGTAGTATATTTCAGGAGGATTATCGGCTACAATACTTGTAATGTTAGCATTGTCAGTAGTTCTAGAATCACTTACAACAAAGCTAAGTTGTTTTATTGAAGGAACAGGATCACTCAAGTCATTACGCTTGAAAAGTACTTGAAACTGAAATTCTTTTATGTAAGAGTAAACTTTTACATAATCAACATCTACTTTTCCTCCAGTAAATGTTGTATATCCGTAGGAATCCCAAATTTCTTTATCCCAAAAACCTACAGTTACCCAACGTTGCCAACCAGAACTTGTTTTAAACCTCATTTGTACTTTAAAAGATGCATTTAAATCTTCCTCTGCAAAACCATTCCATGAAGGTAATCCACGGTTGAAAGATTCAGTTGCACTTTGTGGGTTGAAAATTACTCCACCTTCAAGAGCATCGTCTGCCAATGCAATGTTGTCGCTATTTAAAACTACATCTAAAGTTTCTTCTATATTGCTTATTAGATCTACTCCTCTCATTACTATTTGTTGATCTTGGTATTGAGAGTAGATGTTAGTTGATACTAACAGAAATATAAAGATGCTGTAAAGTGCTTTATTAATCATGTTTAATTGTTTGAAAAAAGCCGAAGATTATAATCTTCGGCTTTTAGATAATTTTATTACTGTAGATATATTATTTCAAAATAACTTTAGCAGTACTTACTTTACCATCTTTAGTCTGAATTTGAGCAAAGTATAAACCTTGTTTGAAACTTCTAACATCAAAAGATGTATTTCCTTCTATAGATTTAGAAATAACTGTTTGTCCAATGCTATTTATAAGTTTGAAATTAGCTTTGCCAATAATATTTACAGAAAGGTAATCAGAAGTTGGATTTGGATAAATATTAACTTCGCTTATTTCTGACTTAGTAACACCAAGTGTACCTGCAAGAGCTTTCATTTCACTATCTGAAAGAGCTTCAGTAAATATCATTACATTATCAATTATTTGTTGATTGTCAAATCCTGCTCCTTCATTATTTCCTCCAATTTTGAATTTAGCTTGGCCATCGTCACCTGATCCATCTTCAGCTGCAGCATAAGGAGCTTGCGCACCATCAACGTTAGTATACTCAAGTTCATTAATGTTTTCACCGTCTAAGTATATCTTAATGCTTCCTTTCGTTCCATCTACAGCATAAAATACATCACAAACGTATGCAATTTGATGCCATGTATTTGCTGTAATAGTAGCAGTAGAATATTGACCTGAGAAAGGAGAATAGTCAGCACCTATTTGACCTTCTTCTCCTTTTGAACCTTTAATAACTATTTCTCCAGACTTACCTCCACTTGTAGTATATGGGTTAACTTCGTATAGAGTATATGGTAAAGCAGCATCAGGAAACTTAACATCCATAACAACTGTATACCTGTTAACACCTGTACCAATATATACTTCATCTTTAGGAGTGCCATCACCGTTGAAATGTTGCTCTCCATTGGCTCCTAATCCGTGCCAAATGTCTAAGAAACTATTTGTTTCAAGCTGGATAGCCTTTCCTCCATTTTTTCCTGCTACAAATGCAAAATCAGTTCCTTCTATTGAAGGAGTTCCTTCGTAATCGTTGCCCTCAGCGGCAGCACTTCTTTTGAATACTCCATCGCTCCATGCAGCATATTCACCTGCAGATGTCTCGTCAGTTACTACATTTTCAAAGTCTTCATTGTCGAAATTGAAGTGTGCAGTAGCTTTTGATAAGTCCTGTGCAGAAACCGTAGCTGCACCAAGTCCTAATACTAATAGTAAAGATTTTACTTTCATAAAAAAAAGTTTTAAGTGTTAATAATAATTAATTATATATAAATCCTCAGTTGTTTACCTGAGGCTGAATTTGCAACAATGAATATCTAAAATAGATAAACATTGTCGCATTTTTTGTTTTTAGTTAACTCCCGTTCTTGTATCCCAAGCAATTTGGTAACCCCAATAATTATCCTCAGCAACAACTCCAGTTTTTTCAATATTAGATGCATTTAAAATAACTTCATTTGCAGGATAATTGAATCTAAAAGGTACTCTGTTATGGTTTGGATAAAATGAATTATCAACTATTGGTAGAGTAGGAACATCTGTTCTTCTCATTTCTGCCCATGCTTCCCAGCTATTATGGAATAACATTATCCATTTTTCCATATATAGTTTTTTAATTGACGTTTCTGATCCATCCCATTTTACATCTAGTTGAGCAATATATGCATCTATAGATGCTTGATCTATTTCAAACTCAAGCATATTAGCTTTAATGCCATCTTCATAAGCTGTAGCAGCTTCTGTAGTCATACCTTTTTTAGAATAAGCTTCGGCTATTAGAAATTTAACTTCAGCAAATCTTATATAGTTAAGCGTACCATCATTTTTGTAAATATAAGTAGTATTCATTTTAGCAAACTTTCGAGAAGAACCAGCTTCTTCTCCAATATTTAAGCCTGGCTTACTAGTGCTATGAGCATATTTACCTCTTCTTGGATCAGCTTTTAAGGCCATTGAATCTATAATAGGAGAGCCTACAAGGAAAAGGTTTACTCCTTGAGTAGACCAAGGTTCAGTCCATTTGAATTCTGCTCCTGGATAAGATACAGCCACGTTTTCTATACTAGAAGAAAGAACTAAAGATTGATCAGCTAAAATATAATCAATTTTAGATTGAGCCAATGCAGTAGTTTCACTATCATCAAAACTCATCATCCTTGTAGCAATTCTTAACGATAGAGAATTAGCAAATTTTTTCCACATTTCTACGTCTCCACCAAACATGATATCACCCGACCCCATATTTTTTGTAGTACTTTCATTTAACAAAACAATAGCATCTTCAAGATCACCAATAAGACCAAGGTAGACTTCTTTTTCCGTATTATATGTTGGAGTAGTAGTCTCTTGTATTTTGTTAGATTGCTCATAAGGAATTGGTCCATACGCATCAACTAGTAGTTGATATGCATAAGATTTCAATACAATTGCAGCTCCTTTAATATGCGGATTTTCTTCTCTATCGGCTTCTTCCATAGAATGAAGTGCATTAGAAATAATAGAAGAATATAGTGCATCCCAATGCCCGTCTGGAGCAGGAACACCATACCTATTACTTTCGTTGTATTGTCTTTTTGCTATGTGACCAGTGTAAGAAGCTGGAAATGAAATTTCATTGCTTCCAAATCTATACCCTAAATTTTTGATAGTATTTGCTAGCAAACTTGTTGCTGGAGCAATTGTCATTTCATTGGGATTAGAGTTTATTTCTTCGAAATTTTTAGTACATGAAGATAATGTTAACATCCCCACTGTAGCTAAATATAATATATTTCTTATCATCTTGTTCAGGGTATTAGAATTTTAAGTTTAATTTGAATCCAAGAGTTCTAGAAGGAGCATATTGATATGACTCTAAACCAGTTCCAGAAACTCCACCACCTGTAGATACTTCAGGGTCGATATTTACATTATTAGATTCATGTGTATATAATAATGCAAGGTTTCTTCCGTATGCAGTTATTGACAAAGCCTCTAAACCTGATTTTGCAATATATTTTGTTGGAACTCTATAACTAATTGAGAAGTCTCTAAATTTAATAAAACTTCCATCTACAATAGACAGTTCTCCATAGTTACGAGAATCTCTCCAAAAAGTACGAGCAGAAACAGTTGTTGAGTTAGTTTGTCCCGAAATATTTTGATCGTTCTCATCAACTACATCTGGTCCGTAAACACCATCAACTACCATTCCATTTTCTCTAATTCCATCCTCGGCTGTTACAGAAAGTACACCAGATTTTTGTCCGTGGCTTTTTGTGTAACTAAATATATCTCCTCCAACTCTGAAATCAATTAAGGCACTCACACTAAAATTGTAAAAATTGAAAGTATTCCTAATTCCTCCAAAAAAGTCAGGATTTACATCTCCAATTTGGACTAAATCATCAGTTTTTAAAGGCATACCATTTTGACCTATAAGTACTTGACCTTGATTATTTTTTTGCCAGTTTCCTGCATAAATTGTACCCCAAGCTTCACCCACAGTAGCAGTAAGTACAGCCGGAATTGTAGAGTAAGGAAATTTATTCAAGATTAACTGACCTTCTTCATTACCAACGTTAAGTTCAAGAATTTCATTTGTATTCTTAGCATAGTTTACAGTTACATCCCAAGAAAAATTCTCTTTTTCTAAAATTGTAGCGTACAGCTGTAATTCTATACCCGAGTTCTTCATTTTACCAGCGTTTGTAAATTTCTTTGTAAATCCAGATGATGTAGGTATTGGAACAAACATTATCTGATTCTTAGTTGTAGCAGTATAATATGTTAAGTCTAAACCAAGTCTATTTCCAAAGAATTTCATTTCAAGTCCTGTTTCGAAACTAGATGTAAGTTCAGGTAATAACTTTCCGTCTCTAGCAATTTGACTTATAGAATAAAGTGTAGCTTCACCTGCAGGACCAGGCCATACATCGGAATTTCTAAGGTATAATTGCTCTAATTGATAAGCATCCGTATCATTTCCTACAGAGGCTATACCTACTCTAATCTTACCATAATTAAATGCGTCTGATTTAATTTCAAATGCATCAGTAAAAATAAAACCTAGGGTAGAAGAGTAATATCCATAAGACCAATTGTCTTTTGGTAGAGTAGAACTCCAATCCTGACGATAAGCTAAATCTAAAAATAAGTAATTTCTAAACGAAAGGTTTGCACTACCATATAAACTGTTAGTTACTTTCTGATTAAGGCTGTTAGAACTTAATGTGTTTCCTTTAGCATTTTCTGTAGAGTAGAAATCAGCTGCATATAGTTCAGGAACTATTGTTTGCGAGTATCTACTTTCGTCTCTACGGTAATTTGCTCCAATTACTCCTGTTAGATTAAAGTCTTTAGATAGTTTCTTATTGATGTTAAGCATCAAATCAAGATTAGTTTCACTCGAAAAACTATAAGTTTCTGAAAAAGATCCATTTGCAGGATTTTGTATTGCAAATACAGTTCCTTTAAATCCACTGTGGTAAGTTTTTCTACGATACTGACTAGAATTATCAGTACCTATTCTTGCCATTAAACCTATATTATCAGTTATTTCTAAATTGATATTTACATTTCCGTAATATCTATTTCTTTCTCTAGAATTAGTATTTTGATTTAGTAAGAAGAAAGGATTATTACCATCAGTTCCATAACCTGTCATCCAATTTAAAGGAGTATCACCTAGGGTTTCAATTTTGTCTTCATTTAAAACTATACCTTCAATATTTTCTGTATAATTATCTCTTAAGTAATTCATATCAACTTGACGACCATACCATACATTCATACCCCATAAAGGGTTTCTAACTGTATAGCCCTGTGTTGGCAGGTTGTCATTACTAAGATTAACAAAATTTATATTAGCATCAACACTAAGTTTCTCTGTTAACTTAAAACTAGAATTTAATCCAATATTTAATTTTTTTTGATCTGTATTTGGAACAGTACCTATTTGATCTACATAAGATATAGAAAATCTACCTCTAGCATTTTCATTACCACCAGATAGAGCTACGTTGATGTTTTTAGTTTTTCCGGTGTTATAAAAATCTCTTATATTATCAGGATTAGAAGACCAGTTTTTTGCAGTTCTATCACCGTTTTCATCTTTATTAGAATCGAATTGTACAACTTGAAATCCTTGGTCTAGTCTTGCTCCCCAACTTTCATCCCAAGTGTCACCAGCTGCCCAATTCCAAGATGCTTCAGCAAATTCTTTGTAAGTTTGGTATCCAGGATCACCTTCAACCAAATCTCCATTAGATTGTTCCCAAGCATACTCACTACCATTACCTCCTTGACCATACTTATTTTGAAAATCTGGAACAATGTAAACATTATCCCATGCAAATCCAGTAGAAAACTCTACACCAATACCTTTTCTTTTAGTACCTTTTTTTGTTGTAATCATAATTACTCCATTGGCTCCACGTGATCCGTAAAGAGCTGTAGCACTTGCACCTTTTAAAATGTTCATGCTTTCTATGTTATCCATATCAATATCCATAGCAGAGTTTCCATAATCAACACCGCCATCTGAAGAAGAACTATTTCCTATAGGAGTACCATCAATAACAAATAATGGTGATGTTCCATTTTGAAATGATTTATTACCACGTATCTTTATATTAGCAGAAGACCCAATAGCTCCAGAAGAAGAAGTAATCTGAACACCTGCTGCTTTACCTGATAAGGCAGACACAACATTATTGTCTCCTCCTTTTGTTATTTCATCAGCTTTAACTTCTTGAACAGCATACCCAAGAGCCTTCTTCTCTCTTTTTATTCCCAATGCAGTTACAACAACATCTTCTAATTGTAGGGCATCTGGCTGTAATATAAGATTGTAAGTATCTTTTGATCCTACTGTAACAATAGCATCAGAATATCCCATAAAGTTAAATTGTAACACGTCACCCTCATTTGCAGTTATTTGATATTTTCCATCAAAATCGGTTGACGCACCTGTTTGAGTTCCTACAATGATGATGCTAACACCTGGCATGGTTAAGCCATCATCTGCTCCCGTAACTGTACCAGTTATTGTTTTTTCTTGGGCTATAAGAGATATAGTTGAGAAGAAAAAAACAACAATTGCCAGTACACTGGTAATTTTTGAATTCATAAAAAGTATTGAGTTAGATTATTATTTGGAGAACTATTCTCCATGCTGTGATTTAATTAAACATTCTTTTGGTTTTTACCAACACATGTTCATTAGAAGATATTTCCATAAGTAAATATGTTTAAGTAAAATATCTTTTATGGTTATATATTTCATTAATCACGATTATAAACTTAGATTATTATATTATTATATTATTTTTTATTAGCTGAATTTCATTATTAACACGATGTTTGAATTGAATTACACGATAAGTATAAATACTTGAAATTGTATTACAAGTTTATATTTATTATACTTATAATACTTACTAGTGCATTATTATTTATTAAAGATAAAAAATACCATTTTTAACTTTAAAAAAATGCTAATTTTGTTTTTTTATAAACATAAGCTTAAAAGAATTTTCAAAATTGTATTCTTAATATATATTTATGATTAATTACATTATTATAGAAGATGAGAAATTAGGTGCAAGTATTATAAAAAATTACTTTGATAATCTAAGTAGCTTTACTTTTAAGGGATATTTTACAAATCCTTATGAAGTTTTGCAAAGATTGAAAGATCAG
>JADGDT010000088.1 GCA_016744755.1 Ichthyobacteriaceae bacterium
ATGCAGAAAGCAATTCAAGAAGGTTACATAAAAGGGTTAGATCAGAAAGTGGGTGATTTTTTTCCACATTTTAACGAAGGCGATAATGCAAAACTTACAGTTGGTGATTTAAGTAGAATGAGCTCAGGATTAGATTGGGAAGAGGCATATTCCTCTCCGTTATCTATGACTACAAAATCATATTTTGGTGATGATCTTAAAAGTCAGGTTTTGGATTTGAATGTAGTTGAAGAACCAAATACAAAATACAAATATTTAAGTGGGAACACACAGCTTCTATCAATGATGATTGCGAAAGCAACTGGTAGGAGCATAAGCACTTATGCATCAGAAAAACTTTGGAAACCTATGGGAGCATCATCCGATGCATTGTGGATGTTAGACAAATCAAATGGCGATGAGAGAGCATTTTGTTGTTTCAATTCTAATGCTAGGGATTTTGCTCGATTCGGGAAATTATGGTTGCAAAAAGGTAATTGGAATGGGACACAGATTATCGATACTACATTTGTAAACTTATCAGTAAAACCACATTTTGCAGAAACCGATTACTACGGATACTCATGGTGGTTAGAAAATAATGCTTTCGAGACAGGAGTTTATATGATGAGAGGACTTAACGGACAGTATGTTGTTGTAATCCCTAAATATGATTTGATAATGGTTAGACTTGGCCATAAACGTGATATTATTGATGAAGAAAGACCTCATCCTCGTGACTTATATGTTTATGTAGAAGAAGTATTGAAAGCTGTGAAAAAATAATATATCATGTACAAACGCAATGCTTTGCGTCTAAACATTAAAAACATTAAAGATGAAAAAAATAATCTTACTTACTACAATAATTTATTCTGTATCTACAATTATTGCTCAAACAGCAACAGGTAATTATTGGAACAACAAACAGGGCTGTATAGTATTAACTTACGACGATGCAACAGACTCTCACCTAGATTATGTTTTACCTATTTTAGACTCACTAAACTTAAAAGCGACATTTTATATTCCTGGTCATTCAAGTAGTTTATATCAACGTATGGACGAATGGAAGGAACTTGCTAAAGAAGGACATGAGTTAGGAAATCACACTATTTATCACCCATGCCACGGCAAATCATTAAAAAGAGATTGGGTAAAGCCAGATCACGATTTAGATGATTATTCGGTTGGGCAGTTTTTAGATGAAGTTAGAATTCAGAATACAATGCTTAAGGCTCTTGACGGAAAAACTACAAGAACTTTTGCATACACATGTGGTGATTTGAATGTAGCAGGAGAATCAATTGTTCCTTACATGAAAGATTATTTTATTGCTGCGAGGGATGTACAACCAGGACTGAATTACCAAGGAAAAATAGATTGGTATAAATTAAAAATATTAAGTGTAAGAGGACAGGACATAAGGGTTCTAAAAGAAGAAGTTGACAGAGCAATAAAAGAAAAAGCTATGTTAGTATTCTTGTTTCATGGAGTAGAAAAAGGAGCTCCGTTAAGTACTAGCTATGTCATTCACAAAGAATTAGTGGCATACATAAAAAGTAAAGAGAATGAAATTTGGGTTGCACCTATGGTTGAAGTTGCTGAGTTTGTTAAAGTAAAAGAATAAATTTCTACCTTTAGTTTAATATTTTTTAACCATAAAGAATACAAAGGGTTGCACGAAGAGACACAAAGATATTTTTCAGGCTTGGATTCTTTGAGTTATATTTTGGGTACTTAATGGTTGTTAAGCTTAATACTAACCTAATATTTACTAAAAATGAGCACCCAAATCCCACTTAACAAAATCCTATTTCTAGATATTGAAACGGTTCCAGAACATGAAAATTTCGATGATTTATCGAATGTTATGCAAGAACTTTTCGAAAAGAAAACTAGATTCCAAAGAAATGATGATATTGAAGTAGCAGAGTTTTACAAAGATCGTGCTGGAGTTCTATCGGAATTTTCTAAAGTAGTTTGCATCTCGGCAGGGTTTATAACTACCGATAAAGAAGGTGTTCATACTTTCAGGGTAAAATCATTTTATGGTGATGATGAAAAAAAGATTCTAGAAGATTTTAAGGAGCTACTTAACAGTAGTTTCAACTCTTACGATACTTACCTATGTGCTCACAACGGTAAAGAATTCGATTATCCTTTTATGGCTCGCAGAATGATAATCAACAGAATTACTCTACCAGAAGCACTTGATATTGCAGGTAAAAAACCTTGGGAAGTTAGACATCTGGATACTATGGAGCTTTGGAAGTTTGGTGATTACAAGCACTATACTTCAATAAAATTATTGACTGCAGTTTTAGATATTCCTTCGCCCAAAGATGATATTGATGGGTCGGAAGTTGCAGGTGTTTACTACAAAGAAAAAGACTTAGAACGAATAGCAATATATTGCGAAAAAGATACTTTTACTGTTGCTCAAATTTACTTGCGTTTAAAGGGAATGGAGATTATGCCACAGGAAAGTATGGTAAAGGTATAATTCCAAAAACAATATATACTTTGATTTTAATAAATAAGTTTGAAATTAATTTGTTGTAATTTCTATAGTATCAATTGTTCAGATAGTGATAGAAATGGCACCCCGGAAATTAAAAAGCTATTGAATAAATTATGAGGAGGCGACAGAATGGAGCCACCGCAGAAATATTATGAAAAGCTCTTTAATTGAGGAGTATAATGGATAGCACGGCAATCTGCCTAAATATAAATATCTATAAATTACTTTTCTTGCATAGCTTTATAAAAAGCAGCTCTACTCAAAGGTTCATATTCATTTAACTCACCCAATAAAACTAAATCATCACTAGCATCTGTTCTGTGGCTGTAGTGTGCTAGATTTCCTGTTTTAGAACAAATTGCATGTACCTTAGTTACATATTCGGCTGTTGCCATAAGATTAGGCATAGGTCCAAATGGGTTGCCTTTGAAATCCATATCTAAACCAGCAACAATAACTCTAATTCCTCTATTGGCAAGCTGATTACAAACTTCTACAATTTCGCTATCAAAAAACTGGGCTTCATCTATACCTACAACATCAACATTATGAGCAAGTAGCGGAATATTTGCTGCAGCGGGTACAGGTGTTGAGTGAATCTCATTAGAATCGTGAGAAACCACTTTCTCCTCATCGTATCGGACATCAATTGCAGGCTTGAAAATCTCTACTGTTTGCTTTGCTATTTTAGCACGTTTAAGCCTACGTATCAACTCTTCGGTTTTTCCAGAAAACATAGATCCAGTAATTACTTCTATCCATCCTCTCTGCTCTGTATGATTTACTGTATTTTCGAGAAACATTTTGTATTTTTCAGCCCGCTAAGCGGAATTTATTATTAAGTTTAAACACTCTAAGAAATAATGGATATTTTCTTATTTCGCAGTGTGTAAAAATAGTAATTTGGTTTTGAAATTCTAATCGGTATTTTGCTTTGAAGATGAAAGTTTTCAACATAAATAGAGAATACAAAATCAAAAAAATGCTAACCTTTTTTAAATTTTGAAAAAATGAGCCAAAAAATAGTTTTAGAAATAAAGAATCTTGCTAAAGAAATAGAAAACTCTAGTAACTTAAATACTTCGGTATTAAAAAATAAAGTATCTGAACTTTACAATAAACTTGTTGTTTTAGAATTTTTGGAGGACAGTATTGCTAGTGTTGAAGAATCGCAAGTTGAAAAATTACAGGTTGAGGAGACTCGTATCGAAGAAGAAATAATAGAATCAACTACTAATAAAATTTCTGATGTTTTGGATTTTTCGAAAGAAGAAGAAGAAGAAGAGGTTGAGATAATTGTTGAAGTTGAAACTATAAATAATTATACAGAATCTACTGAAAACGTTAACGAAGAAATTACTACAAGTGATACAATTGAGAAAATTGATTCTACAAAAAGTTTAAACGAGTCTATCGATGCTAAAAAATCTTCTCTTCACGAAGAGCTAAAGAAAAATTATATACAAATTGGACTTAACGACAGAATAGCATTTGTGAAACGTTTGTTTGATGGAAGCCAACAGGATTTTCACAGAGTACTTTCGCAGGTAAATACTTTCTCTACAATAGATGAGGTGAAAGAATTTATTGACACAATGGTTAGACCAGAACACAATTGGGAAAACCAAGAGGAATATGCTGAGAGATTTATGGAAATTATTGAAGTTAAATTTCAATAATTATAACAAAAAAATGCCTAAAGTTCAGCTTATAGCATAATGCCAAAAGCTAACAACCAAAGGCCAATAGCTACAAAAAACATGAAACTATACTTAGTGCCTACTCCTGTAGGAAATTTAGAAGATATGACTTTCAGATCTGTAAGAATTCTGGAAGAAGTTGATTTAATTTTAGCAGAAGACACTAGAACTTCTGGTAAGTTATTGAAGCACTATGAAATTTCTACTCAGATGATTTCTCACCACATGCACAACGAGCACAAAACTGTTGATGGTCTTGTTAAGCGTATGCAAAATGGTGAAACTATTGCAATGATTACCGATGCTGGTACTCCTGCAATTTCAGATCCTGGTTTTTTGTTGAGTAGAGCTTGTGTTGAAGCTGGAATAGAAATAGACTGTTTGCCTGGTGCTACAGCTTTTGTTCCTGCTTTAGTTAACTCTGCATTGCCAAACGATAAATTTATTTTCGAAGGTTTTTTGCCTGTAAAAAAAGGCCGTCAAACAAGATTCAAAATATTAGCAGAGGAAACTCGTACCATGATTATTTATGAGTCTCCACACAAAATACTTAAATCTCTTAAAGACTTTGTAACTTACTTTGGTGCAGAAAGAAAAATAAGTATCTCTCGCGAAATATCTAAACTCCACGAAGAAACAATAAGAGGTACAGTTGAAGAAGTAATTGCTCATTTCGAAACCAAAGCTCCTAAAGGAGAAATGGTTGTTGTTGTTGAGGGGAAGAGTGGGAAGTAGAGAAATTAATTTGTAAATCGTTATAATATTTGGTTCTACTGTTATTTTAATGGTTCTATCCTCATTTGTGTGGATTTTATAATTTAGAATATTCGTCATGTTGAGCGTAATTTCCTTTGTGCAACAAAAGGAAATGTAGTCGAAACATCTATAGCAACAGTGATAACATAATGTAAGTTATTTTGGAATAGACCTTTCGACTTCGCTTTGGCCCGCCTAGACGTCGAGGCTGGCTCCGCTCAAGGTGACGATCATTCCACTAAATTAGTGGTAGAACCTAATATTTTAATATTGAACCCAAAGTAATCTACTTCGGGTTTTATTTTTTTCTGAATAATAATTAGAAATCCTTTCTTAACTTAGCTATAAATAATATAATCCATATGAAAATCACAAAACAAAATAACCTACAAGATTGGTGGAATAAAAGGGATACTCCTTTACTAATTGCAGGTCCTTGTAGTGCCGAAAACGAAAAACAAGTTTTAGATACTGCTCATCAGATTGCAAAATCGGGACAGGCAACAATTTTTAGAGCTGGTGTGTGGAAACCACGTACTAGACCGGGAACTTTCGAAGGAATAGGTGTTCCTGCATTGCCTTGGTTGCAGAAAGTAAAGAAAGAAACTGGCATGTTAGTTTCTACCGAAGTTGCATCGGCATATCATATTGAACAAGCTTTAAAACACAACGTAGATGTTTTGTGGGTTGGTGCTAGAACTACGGTTAATCCTTTCTTGGTACAAGAACTTGCAGAGGCCTTACGAGGTGTAGATATTCCTGTGTTTGTAAAAAACCCTATACATGCCGAAGTTGCTCTTTGGGATGGTGCAATAGAACGATTTGCAAAAGTGGGAGTTAAAAATATAGGTGCTATTCACCGTGGATTTTTCTCTCCAAATTCTGCTCCTTTCCGTAATACTCCTTCGTGGGAATTGGCTGTGGAGATGAAGCGATTACATCCTGAAATGCCAATAATTAATGACCCAAGCCATATTGCAGGACGTAGCGATTTTATAGAAAGTCTTTGTCAAACATCGTTGGATTTGAATTTTGATGGGTTTATTATTGAAACTCACAACAACCCTAAAATTGCTTTGAGTGATGCTAGTCAGCAAGTAACTCCAGAACACTTGGAGAACATAATGAATAATTTACAGCTGAAACCAGAAAGCAAAACCGATCAAGAATATTTAATTGGATTAAATGAATTGAGAAAAAACCTTAACTCTATTGATACCGAGTTTTTGTCAGTTTTATTAAAAAGGGTGAATGCCGTTAATGAAATAGAAAATTTTAAAAGTGACAATAATGTAAGTGCTTTCGAGATGAAAAGGCTTGGAGAAATACTTAAAACTAGAATTTCTAACGGCGAAAAACTAGGGTTAACAAAAGAACTTGTAGAAGAGGTTTACAAAGCATTGTTTAAGAATTCATTTCAGATACAGGTTGAAAAACATTAACCTAAAGTGTTAAAGTCGGAAGCTTGAAGACCGCAGTTGTTAAATTTAATACGACATGTTTTCAAGCTTCAAACTTCTAATTCCCAACTATAACTAATAAATCAATCCCCATGAACTGGAACATACTACCCAAAGGCAATAATTCTATAGTTTCTAAACTCCGCAAAGAAGTTTACGACAACGAAACTATTGCAAATCTTTTAGTTCAGAGAGGCATAGAGGATTTTGACGGAGCAAAAGAATTTTTCAGACCAAACATAAAAAGACTTCACGATCCATTTCTGATGAAAGATATGTCCGAAGCCGTTACTCGCATAGAAAAAGCAATTTCAGAAGGAGAAAAAATTCTAGTTTATGGCGACTACGATGTCGATGGAACTACGGCCGTAGCAATGATGTATTCTTTTCTGAAGACACACTACCCCAATGTTGATGCTTACGTACCCGATAGATATTCCGAGGGCTATGGAGTTTCCATACAAGGAATTGATTACGCCGATGAGAATGATTGTAGTTTGATAATTGCTCTCGATTGCGGAATAAAAGCTAACGCCAAAGTTGATTACGCTTCAGAAAAGAATATTGATTTCATTATTTGCGACCATCACACTCCTGGAGATGAAATCCCTAAAGCCATTGCTGTTTTAGATCCAAAAAGAAAAGATGATGAGTATCCGTTTAAGGAGCTTAGTGGATGTGGTGTTGGGTTTAAACTAATTCAAGCTTTCAGTACAAAAAATAGTATTCCATTCTCTAATCTTACTCAATATCTAGATTTAGTAGCAGTAAGCATTGGAGCAGATATTGTACCTATGGTTGGAGAAAATAGGATACTTGCCCATCACGGATTAATTAGATTAAACAGCTATCCACGACCTGGGTTTAAAGCTATAATGGAATTATACAACAATCAGCAATTTTCTATAACTGATGTAGTTTTTAAAATTGCTCCTCGCATTAATGCTGCTGGTAGAATGAAACATGGTAAATATGCAGTAAGGCTAATGATACAACCTGATTTGGAGCAGGCAAGAATTCAAAGTGGGAAAATAAATGAGTTCAATATTAACAGAAAAGAAACCGACAAAAATATAACTACTGAAGCTCTAATTCAGATTGAAGATAACGAGGAAACAGAAAGATTTAGCACAGTAGTTTACAGCGAAAATTGGCATAAAGGAGTTATTGGCATTGTAGCGTCGAGGCTTATTGAAACCTACTACAGACCAACTGTAGTCTTTACTAAAAGTGGCGATAAGCTTGCAGCATCAGTAAGATCGGTAAAAGGATTTGATGTTTATGAGGCATTGGTGAAGTGTAGCGAGTTTATAGAGCAATTCGGAGGTCATAAATATGCCGCTGGATTAACAATCTTAGAAGAGGATTACGATAAATTCAAAGATAAGTTTGAAGAAGTTGTAAAAGAAACTATTGCTGAAAGTAGCCTTAATCCTGAGATAAAAATCTCTAGTGAAATTACTCTCGATAAAATTGATGCCAAGTTCTACAAAATATTAAAACAGTTTTCTCCATTTGGGCCAGGTAATATGCACCCTGTATTCGTAAGCCGTGGTCTTACAGATAATGGTCTTGGGAAAAAAGTTGGTGAAGATGGAGCTCACTTAAAATTAAACATTGTTCATGCTGGAGACGATAGAACATTTAATTCTATAGGTTTCGGATTGGGAGATAAATTAGATGTCACAAAAAACAAAGGTCAATTTGATGCCGTATTTGTAGTTGAAGAAAACAACTGGCAGGGAATAACAAGTTTACAGTTGAGTTTGAGGGATATTAGAGAAAGTTAAAATTTCAGTTTGAATATCAATTTTATTCTAAGATTGTTTCATTAAACAGAACATTATTAATGTCATAGAAAGCAATATCTTTTTTAGAACAAAAATACTCCCATCTGGTTTTGTAACTTGAGTTTCTATATCCAGAGTAAACAATTCCAACTGTGTTTTTATTCACAATAATTTCTGGATTAGACCTTACATCCTTACCTAATATTATCAAGTGATGATGTGCTATAGGATTGTAATCTATGTTCTCTCCTACTCTCCAATAATAATTATTGTCAAAACTGAGAACATCATACAGAATAGAATCTGTCAACGTAAGTTTATTAGCCATTGTATAATTAGAAAATATCTTAGTGCCTTCATTAGAACTAGTTTTATAAATACTTCCATCTTGAATTAAAATTTCATCATTAGCCATCATCAAACTTTGTGTAGACGATGTTTCCTTAATTTTGAAAATACTATAAGCTTGAATTGAAATAACTACAATCAAAACTAGGTAAAGGTATTTTACTCTACTAGTTTGAATAAATATTATTGTTGAAATAATCAGTGCAAATAAGAGGACTACTATTATTTGATCAATAAAAAGATTGTTGAAAACCATACTTTCAACATCAGAGATTCTCAAACTCACCCACTCAATAACTATAACTGTTTTATCATATATGTAATCTAATAAATTTAACTCTACTTTAAATAACATCAATACCAAAAGAAGGTACGATAACCCTAGTAGTATTGTAATTAAAGGTATTTCGATAATGTTTGCGATAAAAAATAATCCTGAGAATTTATGAAAATAATAAACTGTAAACGGAAAAGTAGCTAATTGTGCTGAAATTGAAACTAGCAACAGACTCCAAAAATATCTTATCACTCTATGCTTTGGTCTCCATAGATTACTTAGCAAAGGGAAAATCCATACTATCCCAATTACAGCCGAAAAACTAAGTTGAAAACCAACATCGAATAAATAATTAGGATTTATTATCAGAAGCACCAATGCCGCAATAGACAGACTATTAAAAATGTTTATCTCTCTCCTCATTCCATGTCCAATAACAATAATACTAAACATTATTGTAGCTCTAATTATTGATGAGGAGAAACCTGTAATATAAGCGTAGAACCAAAGTAATAAAACAACCATCAAACTTCTGATTAGTTTTCCTCTTTTAAATAGTTTCATTGGCTTTAGTAAAAAAGTTAGAATTATTGTGAGAATACCAATGTGTAAGCCAGATAATGCCAGAAGATGCATTATTCCTGAATCTGAAAAGCTCTTTAAAAGCTCATCAGGTATGCCATCTTTTCTACCTAAAACTAACGCTTTCATAAGTCCTTTTGAAGTATTGGAAAGGTTACTTCCATCTACCTTGTCTTCAATATTCCTACTTAGTTTAATCGCACTTGTAGTTTCAATATAATTGTTAACTACTAGCCTATAATCAACATCACGCCTCTTTAAGTACTTACTGAAATTAAAATTATTTGGGACAACCATGCTACTGATACTCTCTACATCCCCTTCTACAAATAGTTTTGTGCCAATTTTATATTTAGTATTGCCTCTTAGTTTTATTTTAGCCAAATACTTTTTAGAACTCAAAATATCTTCAACAATACAATTTTGATACTTATCGCTACTATTAAATAACTTGGTTATTATTACTTCTGAATTAATTACATTATTATCAGTATATAATTTATTAATACGTACTGAATTTATAAATAAAGAGAATACGACAATCGAACTTAACATGAAAAAAGTTTTGAAACCATCCCTGCGCTTCAAAAAAAATTCAACTATCACAATCAGTAAAATAATTCCAAAACTTATAAAAAATGGTACATAACCTCTAATGCCTAAGCAGTAATTGCTTATAAAAATACCAAAAGCATAGGCGATACTTATAAGTATAACTGGAAATTGTGTAATGATAAAATTCATTTATTTAAAAATTAGGTAGTTACCCTAATTTAAGCATATTTATTTTATAACACAATAAGACTAAGTGTAGTAAGTACAACTATTAAAATCTTTGTATATTTGCGCCGTAGAATTAAAAACGAGGAAAATGGCATTAAAAAATATTAATCCAACTTCAACTGAAGCTTGGGGAAAGTTAGAAAACCACATTTGGAAAACTAAGGAAAGTAAGATGAAAGATTTGTTTGCAAATGACGCTGACAGGTTTAACAAATTTTCAATTACTTTCAACGATATTTTAGTTGATTATTCTAAGAATATAATCACTGATGAGACAAAGAAATATTTATTAGAATTAGCTGAAGAAATAGGTCTAAAAGATGCTATTGAAAGTCAATTCAACGGAGATGTTATCAACGTTACAGAGGGAAGATCTGTTCTTCACACTGCCCTTAGAAATAGATCAAATACTCCAGTTATAGTTGATGGCAAAGATGTTATGCCTGACGTAAACAGAGTTTTGGCACAAATGAAAACATTCACAGAAACTGTAGTTTCTGGCGAGTGGAAAGGATATACAGATAAGAGTATTACCGATGTTGTGAATATAGGTATTGGTGGTTCCGATTTAGGTCCATTAATGGTTTCTGAAGCTCTTAAGAGTTACAAAACTAGACTTAACATGCACTTTATTTCCAATGTTGATGGCACTCATGTTGTTGAAACATTGAAAGATTTAAATCCTGAGACAACCCTATTCATTATTGCATCTAAAACATTCACTACTCAAGAAACAATGACGAATGCAATGAGCGCTCGTGATTGGTTCTTAGAATCTGCAAAGAATGACTCTGAAGTTGCTAAACATTTTATAGCACTTTCTACAAACAAAAAACTTGTTACTGAATTCGGAATAGAAGAAGGAAACATGTTTGAGTTTTGGGATTGGGTAGGCGGACGTTACTCTCTTTGGAGTGCAATTGGTCTTTCTGTTTCCCTTTCTATAGGTTACGATAATTTCGAAAAATTACTTGATGGTGCTCATTCTATGGATAAGCATTTCAGAGAAACTCCATTCGAAGAAAATATTCCTGTTATACTTGCTTTATTAGGAGTTTGGTACAACAACTTTTTTGGAGCAGAGAGCGAAGTTATTTTGCCTTACGACCAATACATGCACCGTTTTTCTGCTTATTTCCAACAAGGAAATATGGAGAGTAATGGTAAATCTACAGACCGTAATGGTAAACCTGTTGACTACCAAACTGGTCCAATTATTTGGGGAGAGCCTGGAACTAACGGGCAACACGCATTCTATCAATTGATTCATCAAGGTACAAAGATGATTCCTGCTGATTTTATGGCTCCTGCACAATCACAGAATCCAATTGGCGATCATCATCCAAAATTACTTTCAAACTTCTTTGCCCAAACTGAGGCTTTAGCATTTGGTAAGGATGAAGAAACAGTAGTTGCTGAACTAAAAGCGTCAGGTAAAACAGGTGAGGAAATTGCAGAGCTTAAAAACTTTAAAATATTTGAAGGCAACAGACCTACAAACTCTATTCTTTTCAAGAAACTTACGCCCGAGGTGCTAGGAAGTTTATTGGCAATGTATGAACAAAAAATATTTGCACAAGGAGTAATCTGGAATGTTTACAGTTTCGATCAATGGGGAGTAGAATTAGGAAAGCAACTTGCAAATAACATTCTTCCAGAGTTGATTGCAGATGATGAAATTTCATCTCACGATGTATCTACAAATGGACTAATAAACGCTTATAAGAAAATGAAATAGTTAATTATTTCATTCTGAATATATATTTAAAATCCCGCTTATAGCGGGATTTTTTTATATACTAAAAAAGGTGCTTTGCCATAACAAAACACCTTTTTACTACTAACCCAAAATCAATATATTATATGAAATAAATATACTCACATTTATTATTTTCTCTATTGTAAATTTACTAAAAATTGACTTTCCAATTTATGTTTTAACCATATTTAACAATTCACAAAACTACCTACAAAGTATAAATAGCTAAAATCAAAAATACCATTCTTCTAATATTCAAATAATTAAATATCAAACTCTACAGAGTCTAACTCTTCTAGATATTCGTAATTAAGAATTTGTAATTCTATAATGTTTAAAGTGTTTTTCTCTCTATTTACTATAGCATCGCAAGTTTGATTTTGTAAGTAATAATTTCCTGAATTATTTAAATCTATAGTTTCTAACTCCGATTCATATTCAAGATTAACCAGATTCATTTCATATTCTTCTAAAACTATATCCTTTATTTCATTTTTATCAGTTGAAAATGATAAGATTCCTATAAGTGCAATTGCTAATAAACTTTTCATAATATGTAATTTTAAAATTATCTATTCTTATTTTTCTTATTCAAAAGTATATCTAACAGGTCTACAACACATAGTAATTAACTTTTTTAACTAGCATTAACACTATTTATCATAATAATTAGTTAATAAATACTAGTTGTTAAGTACATTTTAACAAAACATGATTTACTTAACTATTCCTCCTAACAAAATGTAGCGGTGGTAATACCTGTTTTTCTTTTCAACATGAAATTTTATGATTATAATCATATTGGTTGATAAAAGTCATAAACTTAATGTACTAAAAGTACTTTCTTTGTAAAATATTGATTAGAAAAGAAAATAAATAATATATCATGCTAAAATGTAGTTTCAATGATGGTACAGGATGTGCAAATTGCAAGTTTCCAGTATCTACTATCTTTCATTCTTTACCAGAAAGTTCGCTAAAAGAACTTGAAGATAATAAAGTTGATTTATTTGTAAAAAGAAAGCAAAATATATTTGTTCAAGGAAACATTCCTCAATACGTATACATAATCCGAAAGGGTAAGATCAAAGTATTTATATTAGGAGAAAATGGTAAAGAGCAAATAGTAAGAGTTGCCAAAGAAGGAGACACTATAGGTTATAGGTCGCTACTTAACGATGAAAAATATTTTGCTACTGCTGTTGCAATGGATGATTGTGAGCTTTGTGCAGTTACAAAAACTTTTTTCTTCGATGAAGTTGCTAGAAATCCAGTTTTAGCAAAAGACACTCTTACACTACTTTCTAAACAGCTGAGAGATTCTGAAAATCGTATGTTTAGCCTTGCATACAAGTCGGTTAAAGAACGTATTGCTGAGGGTGTGTTAATGCTTGCAAATGCATATGGTTTCGAGGAAGATCAGAAAACAATTGATGTTCAACTTTACAGAAAAGATATAGCTGATTTTGCAGGAGTAACGGTAGAAACAGCAATTAGAAACCTTAATGATTTCAGGAGAGAAAATCTTGTTGAGATTGATCATAAAAAAATTAAGATACTTGAGTCTGAAAAGCTATTTGAAATAGCTAAAATGAGAAGACCTTAATCTAAATTAATAAAATAATAAAACCTCTGAACATGTATTTACACAAACTGCTCAGAGTTTTTTTTATACACAATATTTAGTATGCTCACCAATATTCCTTCTTATTTATATTTGTATCTTTAAAACAAAAAATATGAATATTGAGCAAGTAAGAGAATACTGTATCACAAAAAATGGTTGTGAGGAAACTTTTCCTTTTGATGAAGTAACTTTGGTTTTTAAGGTTATGGGAAAGATGTACGCACTACTATCGTTAGACAAAGGTACAAGCATTAACCTGAAATGCGATCCAGAAAAAGCCATACAGCTAAGAGAACAGTACGAAGCCATAACTCCAGGATGGCATATGAACAAGAAGCATTGGAATACTGTAGATTACAACTCAAACCTGCCAGATACTCTTTTAAAAGAACTAATTGATCATTCTTACAATCTGGTGGTATCATCTCTAACAAAGAAATTAAAAAAAGAACTTGATGAATTATAATAAGTGCTTTTTAA
>JADGDT010000089.1 GCA_016744755.1 Ichthyobacteriaceae bacterium
TTTTTTTTGCATCATGATATCAATCATATCAAACAATACATTTTGCTTAATGTAAATTTATAGTTTTGTATCATCCTCTTTTGTAGAGGACTCCGAGTTTTGTTGTCTAAAGAAAATGGACATTTTCCACGATAGCATCACCGATGGGTTTAGAAGTAAACTTCTAAACCTCCCGAAGGGAATTGTTTAATCCCTGAATTGGAAAGGAGAGAAATAGTCCATTTTTTTGATACATTTATTATTGTTACGTCATTTTGACTAAGCATAGCGCATAGAGAAAATCTTATGCTGCAAAGCGTAGGTTTATAGATTGATGTGCGTTTATTGGTACACAAAAAAAGGAAAGACTTTATCTCTAATTCAATTTAGGATAACGTCTTTTTTTATGGAATTAATAGTTGTAGTACTAGCAATAACAGCTATCCTTTATTCGGCAGTTGGCCACGGAGGAGCATCGGGTTACCTCGCATTAATGGCTATTTTTGGAGTAGAAGTTGCAGTGATGAAATCAACTGCTCTTACGCTTAACGTATTCGTTTCTCTAATATCATTTTACGCTTTTTACCGTTCAGGAAATTTCAGATTTAAATTACTTCTACCTTTTATTCTTGGGTCAATACCTATGGCTTTCATAGGAGCTCAAATAAATATCGACCCAAAAATCTATAAAATTATTCTCGGTGTATTTTTAGTGATTGCCGTAGTACGAATGATATTTTTCAGTAGCAAGGAAATTGAGAGTACTAAGCATGTAAAATTTATACCAGCATTAATTATAGGTTCTTTACTTGGATTTTTCTCAGGAATGATAGGCATAGGTGGAGGGATTATTCTCAGCCCTATTCTAATTCTTTTACGTTGGGCCAACCTCAAAGAAACCGCTGCAATTTCTGCAGCTTTCATATTTGTAAATTCTTTTTCCGGATTAATTGGAATGTACCTGAAAGGGCAATATCTCCCTAATGAAAATATTTTTATTTGGGTAACTGCCGGAGTAGTAGGAGGAATAATTGGTGGAATAACCGGAAGTAGTAAATTATCGACAAACAATTTAAAATATTTTCTCGCAGTAGTACTTTTTGCTGCTAGTATCAAACTTTTTATTTATTAACTATGTTATTAGAATATAATGTGGCATTGCAAATAATGCTCGAAAGTGCTAAGAATTCTGGAACCGAAAAAGTGTGTTTTACAAAATCTTTAAATAGGGTTTTAGCTGAAGATATTTATTCTGACATAAACATGCCTCCTTTCGATAAATCGGCGATGGATGGATATGCTTGCCGACACCAAGATTTAGATAACGAATTAGAGGTTTTAGAAATAATTGGCGCTGGGTACGAACCTACTAAAATAGTTGGAAAGAATCAGTGTTCGAAAATTATGACCGGAGCCAAAGTACCTAAAGATGCTGATACTGTAGTTGTAATAGAAGATGTAGAAGAACTTGAAAATAACAGAATAAAATACCGTCTCAAAAAATCTAAATCAAACATTTGCTATTTGGCAGAAGATGTGAAAGTTGGAGACAAACTAATAAATGAAGGAACAAAAATTGAAGCCAAGCACGTAGCTGTACTAGCATCGGTTGGTAAAACAGAAGCTGAAGTTTACAAAAACCCGAGAATTGCAATAATTTCAACAGGAGATGAATTGGTAGAACCAATCAGAAAACCTGGTTCTTCACAAATTAGGAACTCTAACGGATATCAACTTTTAGCTCAGGTAAATGAATTAGGAATTGATGCAAAGTACATTGGTATTGCAAGAGATAACATCAACGACACAACCTCTTTAATAAACGACGCTTTGTCTTTTGCAGATTTAATAATTGTTTCAGGAGCTGTTTCTGTTGGTGATTTCGATTTTGTGCCAACAGTACTTGCCGATAAAGGTTTTGATTTCTTGTTTCACGGTGTAGCAACAAAACCAGGAAAACGCACACTTTTTGGAACTAATGGAAAACAATGGGCGATTGGAGTTCCTGGAAATCCCGTTTCTTCTTTTATCCAATTTCAAATGTTAATAAAACCTTTCATCAACAAACTGATAGGTTATCACCAAATATTCGATGACCTGAAACTAGAGTTAGATGACGATTTCAAAAGAAAAAACTCAAAGCGTTTAAGCTTTGAACCTGTGATAATCTCTGGCAACAAAGTCAAGAGAGCAAAATATAATGGTTCGGCAAACATTACTGCCCTAGTAGATGCTAATGCCGTAATGCTAGTACCAAAAGGCATTAACGAAATAAAGAAAGGAGATTCAGTTTATGTTAGACCAATTTAATAGAGAGGTAAATTACCTCAGGATTTCAGTTACAGATAGGTGCAACCTCAGATGTACATACTGCATGCCTGCCGAAGGAGTGGAGTTTACTCCTCACAACCAAATTATTTCTTTCGAAGAAATACTAGATGTAGTTAAACACGGAGCTAAAAACGGCATCAACAAAGTTAGACTTACAGGTGGTGAACCATTGGTAAGAAAGGGAATTGTTGATCTAGTAAAAATGATTTCGGAGGTTGAAGACATCACAGATTTAGCCATGACAACTAATGGAATACTTTTAAAAGAATATGCACAACCATTGGCAGATGCAGGGCTAAAAAGAGTAAACGTAAGCTTAGACACTACTAATGCTGAAGATTTTAAATCCATTACTCGTGGAGGAGACATCAACGATGTTTACGATGGAATAAAATCAGCAAAAAAAGCAGGATTAACTCCTATTAAAATTAATTGTGTTGTAACCGAAAGTAAATACGAAGAAAACGCTAAAAAAGTAGCAGAGTACTGCGATAAAGAAGGATTACAGGTAAGGTTCATTGAAATGATGGATTTAAAAGGTGGTAGCTTCTCTGTTGTTGATGGTGGCGAAGGTGGCGATTGTTCTACGTGTAACAGACTCCGATTAAACTCAACAGGAAACTTGAGACCATGTCTTTTTAGCAACCTTAGTTTCGATACAAAAACAGAAGGAGTAGCTGGGGCGTATAAATTATCGATGCATAACAAACCTAAAAATGGTATAACATCTGAAACGGTTGAATTTTACAATATAGGAGGATAATTGCGAGTTACAGGTTACGAGTTAGCTTGGTTGCGAGTAGACCTTTGCACTCTTAGTAGGATAATATCAGTTAAACGATTAAACAATTAAACAACAATATGAAACTATCACACATAGATAACAACGGAAAAGCCAACATGGTGGATGTTGGAGACAAATCTGATCAGCTTAGAATTGCTAAGGCTCAAGGGAGAATTATACTTCAGCCTGAAACATTGACAATCATAAAAAACAACCTTATTAAAAAAGGAGATGTAATTAGCATAGCTGAGATTGCCGGAATTATGGGAGCAAAAAAAGCTAGCGATCTTATTCCCCTTTGTCATCCTTTGTTACTCACCAAAATTAATGTAAAAGCAAAGATTGTAGAAAATGGAATAGAGGTAAATACGGAAGTTAGAAACA
Organism: Ichthyobacteriaceae bacterium; assembly: GCA_016744755.1. Taxonomy (GTDB): domain Bacteria; phylum Bacteroidota; class Bacteroidia; order Flavobacteriales; family JADGDT01; genus JADGDT01. Next base: position 3,479 of record JADGDT010000089.1, read on the forward strand.
TAGGTCAAACTGGCGTTGAGATGGAAGCTCTTACGGCTGTAAATATTGCTTTATTAACAATTTACGACATGTGTAAAGCTGTGGATAAAACGATGAGTATGGAAGGTATAACACTTTTGGATAAACAGAAAATTGACGTTTAAAATTAGTTCACAGTGAATTGTTGACATATCAAAGTCAATCTAATCTAAACACTACAAAATAATATAATTAAAAACACAACAGCTAAAAACATAAAAAAATGGGAACTATAGAAATAAAATCTGTAAACATTTCAGTAAAAAAGGGAACTATCAAAAAGCCTGTAGAAAAGATTACTCTCTCGGGAGTAGGGATTGCAGAAGATGCACATGCAGGGTCGTGGCACAGACAGTTAAGTTTATTAGCAACTGAGAGTCTAGCAAAACAAGCAATTAAGGCTAAAAGAGATTTTGCTTATGGCGAATTTGCTGAAAACCTGACAACAGAGGGAATGGAAATTCACTACACAAAACCTCTAGATATGTTTATTTCTGACGATGTTGAACTAATGGTTACTCAAATCGGGAAAGAATGTCACTCTAACTGCGACATTTTTCGTGAGATAGGAGATTGTGTTATGCCACGCGAAGGTGTTTTCTGTAAGGTGATGAAAGGTTTCAATACAGAACTTACTGCTGGTGCCAAGTTTGTTTATCAACCAAAAGTCTTCAAAATAAAACTAATAACCCTTAGCGATAGAGCGAGCAAAGGTGAGTACAAAGATTTAAGTGGAACAAAGCTGAAGAGAAGAATAAAAGATTATTTCACAGGTTTAGATCGTCAATTCGAATCAAGTTCTGTTATTATTCCAGATGATGAAGAAATTCTGGAAACAATAATTAACGATAGTGTAAGTGATAATTACGATATAATAATATCAACTGGAGGTACAGGAATTAGCCCAAGAGATATTACTGTTGATGTTGTAAAACCAATGCTAGACAAAGAAATTCCAGGAATTATGGAATTGATTAGAGTTAAGTATGGTCAAGAAAAACATCAAGCTTTACTAAGTCGTTCTGTAGCAGGTGTTATTGGTAGTACTCTAGTTTATACTTTACCTGGAAGCCGTAAAGCAGTAGCAGAATATATGGATGTAATTGAACCTACAATCATGCACTCTATATTTATGCTTAATGGAATTGATAGTCACTAGAATAATAGATATTTAATCATGAAGAGACGCTAAGTGAAAAATTCTTTGTTCTTTTTTGAGTATGACTTTGTGTACTATATAGTTAAATTAAAAAGACAATAATCTCCTGTAGGTATTCGGTGTGCCTATGGGAGTTCTTGTTTAAATGTAGAATTCTTAGATCTATAAACACAAAAAAAGGTCGTTTTCAACTGAATGAAAACGACCTTTATATTTTAAAAAGTTTCAGATTATTTACCTGAATAATTCTTCATTTCTTTATCAAAAGTCTCTTTAAATTTATCGTAGTTGTAATCAACTTTTAAACTTTCATCTTTAGATAAAGTTTCGTTGTAAGCATCTACTAATTCAGAACCTGAAAGCTCAATAGAAACATAGTATTTATATTTCCCAGTAGCTTTTACCTTAGTAGCTTTCTCGCAAATCTGACGAACACCTCTAAGTTTTTGGTTAACAATAGTTCTAGAATTCTGCTCGAAACGCTCAAGAACTTCTTCTTTATTATTTACTTCGGTAGACTTGATATAGTTATCTCCTACAACTTGCATTAAAGAACTAATATCTGTTGCTAAAGCTGCTCTAGCATTTGAAAGTGCTTTTTTACGAGCTGTCATCTGGTCTAAACTTTCTCCTGTTCCAGTACCCCTAAATACCTCGTTAGTTGAGAAATATTCTGGTCCTGTACATGGCAAAGTAACTTCTATTTCATCATCAGGAGTTGGGCCAGGGTTATATTCTTTTTTATCTTTTTTACTACCACAACTAGAAGCAAAAGCTAACGAAAGTGTAGCTACTCCTAAAAATGCATAACGAACTAATTTTTTCATATCTATTAAATTATTAAGGTTAAATGTTTAAAAAAAGTATTAATATTTTTTATTTCAAAAAGATCAATGCAATATTATTACCAAAGATAATGCCAAGTTAATCTGATTACTTCATAAAAACAAAATTTATTCTATTCTTCTTCTAGAGTTCTATTTTTAGAATACACTCTCCATTTCTCAACAACCCCCATCATATCTTCAGGAATAGGGGTTTCAAATTTCATATACTTGCCTGTAGTAGGATGAACAAATCCTAGGGTACGTGCATGCAATGCCTGACGTGGCAATATTTTCATGCAGTTCTGAACAAACTGTCGGTAATTTGTAAAAGTAGTCCCTTTAAGTATTTTATCTCCTCCATACCTTTCGTCGTTAAAAAGAGTGTGGCCTATATGTTTAAGATGTGCTCTAATTTGGTGGGTTCTTCCAGTTTCTAATCTACAAGAAATCATGGTTACATATCCTAGGCGCTCAATTACCTTATAATGAGTTATTGCCGATTTCCCAACTTCTCCATCAGGATAAACAGCCATTCTCATTCTGTTTTTCAAACTTCTACCAATATGTCCTTCAATTGTACCTTCTTCCTCTTCAATATCTCCCCAAACAATGGCAATATATTCGCGTTCCGAAGTTTTATCGAAAAACTGCTTTGCCAAATGAGCCATTGCCAATTCGTTTTTAGCAATCACCAACAAGCCACTTGTTCCTTTATCTATGCGGTGTACAAGTCCAGGCCTATCTAAATCCTTACTGTTATCAGGAAGATTATCAAAATGAAACTTTAGAGCATTTACCAAAGTACCACTGTAGTTTCCATGACCAGGATGAACAACCATTTCTTGAGCTTTGTTTACTACAATTAAATCATCGTCTTCGTAAACTATATCAATATCTATATCCTCTGCAATAAGTTCAGAATCACGTGGTGGGTAAGTTAAAATTACTCTTACCTCATCTCCTCCTTTAACTCTGTAATTCGGTTTCACTGCTTCTCCATCAACCAAAATATTACCTGCCTTAGCGGCAAGTTGAATTTTATTTCGAGTAGCATTCTCTATAAAATTCATCAAATATTTATCTACTCTTAGAGGTTCTTGTCCTTTGTCTGCCACAAACTTATAATGTTCATGAAGCTCACCGTTCTCTATTTTATCTTCTAAATCTTCCATCTAAAATTTTATTATTCCTCCTCTAATTCTTCTTCAGGTATTCTCTTAGGTATTTTTAAAGTATCGCTTGTTAACCACAGGTTAACAGTGGCTCCCATATTTAGTTGTCTATCCTCTTTAAACTCTGGATACTGTCTATAGACAAGGTATTTAACATCATCTATTTTTTCTTCGTCATATCTAACGCTTCCAATATTTAAAGATACTTCTACTAATTTATCCTTTGCTTTTTCTAAATCAGACCCAAGCATATAAGGTAGATTAGTTTTTTTACTTGCATTACCAGTTCCTAAAACCAAATCAATAACCGATTGCTTAGGCAAGCTTGTAAGAGTATCAATCACTTGCCCTTTATATTTTAAATCTAATACCACATTTTTACCCACATCAGGTCTATACTCAAACTTACCTACCCTAAACCCTATAGCTTCGAGGTAAGAAACTGCCTGTCTATTAGTTCTACCCACCAAATTAGGAACTAGCACAGAGCTATAACCTCCTGAATTTATTGTTAGATATATTACCCTTCCTTCTTTAACATCACTACCATTTGTAGGATCTTGCTTTATAACCGAGTTTTTAGGAAATTCTGGGGTGTAAGCCGATGAATCTATTACTTTAAAATTCAATGACAATCCTGTTAACACGTCATCAACCTCATCTAATGAGTAAGTTTTAAGATCAGGAACTGCTATTGTTTTACCGTGTAAAGTTACTGTTTCAAGTAATCCTAAAGTCATAAATATTCCAATTACAACTACAACAATAGCCAACAAAATATTGACAACAAACCACTTACTGAATATAAATTTCAAAAAACTCATTGTTAAAATATATTTGAATTGATTATAAAAATTTTTGAAAATTTTCTACATATATAATCCACAAATATAATAATAACTTCTACAAAGCTTTCTATATTTGTTTTTTCGGGGAAAGTATTTTTTTTCCAGAGCTTTTTTTACACACACACACACACAAACGTTTACTAAAGTATTACAGTTAAATAAAGTTATTAAAATGAAAAAAAATGTAGCAATAGTAATGGGTGGATATTCTACCGAATCAGATATTTCAAAGATTAGTGGTTCTGTAGTATACAAAAATATCTTAAATGAAAAATTCAACCCTATAAAAGTAGTAATAGAAAAAGGTACTTGGTATGCCGATATTGATGGCAACAAATTTGATGTTGACAAAAATGATTTCAGTATAACTAAAGATGGTGTGAAAATAACATTTGATGTTGTTTATAATGCAATACACGGTAGCCCTGGAGAAGACGGAAAACTTAGCGCTTATTTCGAAATGCTAAACATTCCTCAGAACACATGTAACCATTTCGAATCGGCTCTTACTTTCAATAAGCGTGAATGTATTTCTGTGGCTAAATCTCATGGTGTAATTGCTGCAAAATCTATTTTCTTGACTAATGGAATGGATTTCAATATTGAAGAAATAATTAAAGAAGTTGGATTGCCATGTATGGTAAAACCAAATCGGGCAGGTTCTAGTTTTGGAATAAGTAAAGTCGAAAAACTTGAAGATATGGAAGATGCATTAAAGCAAGCATTCGACATAGATTATCAAATTCTGATAGAGGAATTTATAGAGGGAACAGAAGTCACAGTTGGGGTGATTACTTACAATGGCAAAATTATTGTTTTGCCTATGACAGAAATTGTTTCTCATAACTCATTTTTCGATTACAATGCTAAATACGAGGGAGCTTCGGAAGAAATTACTCCTGCAAGAATATCGGAGCAAGACAGACAAACTGTTGCCAAAACCGCTTTAAACCTCTACAAGGCACTAGATATAAAAGGATTTTCGAGAGCCGAATATATTATTAAAAATGGCGTACCTTACTTCATAGAAATTAATACTATTCCTGGACTTACCGAAGAAAGTATTTTACCTCAACAAGCAAAAGCAGCAGGAATTAGTTTAGAACAATTGTTTGAAAGCTCTATTAACGAGGCATTAAAATAAATAAAATTATGAGACGAGCTGTATTCCCTGGTTCATTCGACCCTATAACTAATGGGCATTTAGATATTATTGAAAGAGCACTTCCTCTTTTCGATGAAATTATTATTGCCATAGGAACAAATTCTGCTAAGAAATATATGTTTCCAATAGAAGATAGAATTACATGGATAGAGAAAACATTCGAGAACGAAAGCAAAATCACCGTTAAGCATTACGAAAGTATGCTTACGGTTGATTATTGTAAACAGGAAGATGCCAATTTCATAATTAGAGGACTTAGAAATCCTGCCGATTTCGAATTCGAGAAAGCTATAGCTCAAACAAACAGAAAACTAGACCCTACAATTGAAACAGTTTTTCTACTAACCTCCGCTGGCTTCTCAGCAATTAGTTCTAGCATAGTTAGAGAGGTAATGCTCTACGATGGCGATTACACTTCTATGGTTCCTAATGCCGTTAGGAAGTAAATATGGTTCTACACTTATTTGTGTGGATTTTATAATTTAGAATTAAAGCATCAAAAATATATAAAATGAAAATTCAATATTGCTCAGATTTACATCTTGAGTTTCCAGATAATTATAAATTCATAAAAGAAAACCCAATAGAGGTAAAGGGCGAAATTCTTATTCTTGCGGGAGACATCGTCCCATTTGCAACTATTGGCGATTACGATGATTTTTTTGATTATATATCCAAAAATTTCAAGTACACATATTGGGTTCCTGGTAATCATGAATACTACCATTACGATATTTCGGAAAAAGATATTTCGTTTAACGAGGAGATAAGAAATAATGTGTTTTTGGTAAATAATATTTCTGTAATTCACGGAGATGTTAAATTCTTTTTCACAACTCTTTGGTCGGAAATTACTCCCGATAATCAATGGAATATCAGAAGTAGGTTATCTGACTTTAGAGTGATAAATAACAAGAGTAATACGCTGAGTATAAATTATTACAATTATCTGCACAAACAGAGTGTAGCGTTTTTGAAGGAAGAGCTAGAGGGCAATACAAATGAAAACACAGTAGTTGTAACACATCATGTTCCAACTTTTAAGAACTATCCCGAGAAGTATAAAAGTAGTGGTATTAATCAGGCTTTCACAGTAGAAATGCATGATTTAATTGAAGGTTCTGAAATTGATTTTTGGATATATGGGCATCATCATATAAATGTAGAAGATTTCAGAATAGATAAAACTAAACTACTTACCAATCAATTGGGATATGTTAAATACGAAGAAACCTCGTATATAAATGGTAAATTTGTAGAATTAGGAAGTGAGTTGGAGTATTAAGGAAAATGTAAACACAAATGATCACAAATGGAAGCACAAAGTCCACTGAGGTTTTTTCTTTACATACTTTAACTTTGAGTTACTTCGTGCAAAACTTAGTGTTTCTTTGTGGTTAAATATCAACCTAGTTGGTACCCTAATTTTTTAAACGTAATAAACGTGTTCAAAAAAATAGATCTTTTTATAATTCTTCTTTTGGCGATGATATTGCTTGCATGGGTTGTCCCGGGTTTAGGAATAACAGAAGAATGGTATTCGTTAGATAGTTTATCGGATATTGGAATTTCTTTAATCTTCTTTTTTTATGGATTAAAACTAAGTCCTCGACAAGTAATGCAGGGGCTTAATAATTACAAGCTTCATTTCTTGATTCAGTTTTCTACTTTCATACTTTTTCCTATCATAGTTATTTCTGCCTTACCATTTATAAATACCGAAGAAGGACATATGTTGTGGTTGGCGGTATTCTTTTTAGCTGCATTGCCATCAACAGTATCATCGTCGGTAGTTATGGTTTCTATGGCTAAGGGTAACGTTCCTGGATCTATTTTCAACGCTAGTATTTCGGGGTTAATCGGAATTATTGCCACTCCGCTTTGGATGGGATTATTTATGGGAGGAGATTCTCAAGGTTTTGATTTTGTAGATTCACTAGTTAGTTTGATGATAAAAATATTGTTGCCAGTTATTCTGGGCTTGATGCTACACAAGTATCTTGGCAAAATGGCAGTTAATAATTCTAAGCTTTTAGCGTGGTTCGATAAATCGGTAATTTTAGCAATAGTTTATAAAAGCTTCAGCGAGTCTTTCGAGTCGGGCTTGTTAGACAGTATAGGAATAGTAGACCTCGTAATTTTATTTCTTGTGGTAATTGCGTTATTTGTTTTGGTTTATCAAATTATAAATAGGCTTTCGAGGCAATTCAAATTCAATAGAGAAGATAGGATCACCGCAATATTTAATGGGTCAAAAAAATCGTTGGTACACGGTACAGTTATGTCTAAGGTGCTTTTTGGGAATATGGCTAGTCAGGGAATATTTATAATTCCAATTATGATTTACCATGCCTTACAGTTGATAGTTATTAGTTTCATTGCTCAGAAAATGAGTAAGGAAGTTGATGTTTAACCGCAAAGGACTCAAAGTATTGCACAAAGTTACACAAAGAGTAATTTTACAGATGTAGTCTTTTGTGTTCTTCGTGCTAACCTTAGTGATCTTCGTAGTTATATTAGTTCACATAATTTTTTAATGAAAATATAATGAAGAAAATAGGAATAATGTCGGCAATGGTAGAGGAGATGAATACTCTACTTGAGGTTTTGGAAAGAGATGAGGTTGTTACAATTGGGCAAAGGGAATATCACTTAGGAAAACTTTGGGATAAGGATGTTGTGCTTGTTTTTTCGAGATGGGGAAAAGTTGCCGCAGCTTCTACAACCACTACGTTGATAACTGAATTTAGAGTTGATGAGATAATATTTACAGGTGTTGCAGGAGCAGTTGATAGCAATGTAAGTATTGGAGATGTTATAGTTGCCGAAAATCTATTTCAGCACGATTTTGATGCGAGCCCATTTTTACTAAAACATGTACTACCGTTAATTTTAAAGAAAGAAATTCCATCTAACCCAATTGTTAGAAATAAGCTGTTTAATGCTAGTTCGGATTTTGTAAACAATCAGATTAAAGATGTAATATCTAAAAATTACCTTGAGGATTATAGTATATCAAAACCTAAAGTACTTATTGGTAATATAGCTTCGGGAGATCAGTTTATAAAAGACGATGCAAAACGAAATGAGATAAAGTCAAGCTTAGACAATGTTTTAGCAGTAGAAATGGAAGGTGCTGCCGTTGCACAAATTTGTTATGAATTTGATGTTCCTCTAGGAGTTATAAGAACAATTTCAGATGATGCAAATGACAATGCCATAAAAGATTTTCCGAAGTTTGTTTATAATGTTGCTAGTCAATATTCGTATCAGATAATTAAGAATTATTTGGCTTAGATTATTGTGGTGAAGTAGTGAAACAGTATACAGTTTATAGCATCACTAGTACATTGGATCATTGTATTTTTTTTTTAAATTTCTGCACATAATTATATTTATTATTTGAATTGTTATTTTGAAACTATATCAGCATTAGTTTCAGATTGATGCTATATTCTTAGAAATATTGTTTTGTTATAGTTAAATTCAAATTAATGGCACTTTAACTTACAATCTTTAACTACATGTACTCCTCAATATTTAGTTTTTGTTTACATTTGTCCATGCAAATAGCTAAACTTATTAGGTATTTGTAAACACTGAAAACAAACTTACATTTTTTATAATTATGAGCGATAGAATACTCATCATTGGTTCATCAGGACAAATAGGGACAGAGCTAGTTATGCGTCTTAGGTCTATTTATGGCAACGATAATGTAATAGCATCCGATATAAAAGATGCTGCACCAGAAGTAATGGAAAGCGGACCTTTCGAAGTTATTGATGGAAAAAATAGAGATCAAGTATTTTATGTTGTAAAAAAACATAAAATAACTCAGGTTTATCTGTTAGCTGCAATGCTTTCGGCAACTGCCGAAAGACATGTTGAGGCTGGATGGAGTTTAAATATGCGTACTCTTTCTCATGTTTTAGATATGGGAAAGGATAAAATAATTAAGAAAATATATTGGCCAAGTTCAATTGCTGTTTTCGGACCCAATACTCCTCGTATACTTACTCCTCAGCATACAATTATGGATCCAAACACTGTTTATGGTATTTCTAAACTTTCGGGAGAACGTTGGTGCGATTACTACAATCAAAAATTTGGAGTAGATGTTAGAAGTATTCGTTATCCAGGTATTATTTCTTGGAAAGCTGATCCGGGTGGTGGAACAACAGATTATGCTGTAGAGATTTTTCACAAAGCTTTAAAAGAAGGAAAATATACAAGCTTCCTTTCCGAGAATACTGAGCTCCCTATGATGTACATGCCAGATGCTTTGGATGCTACAATTAATTTGATGGAAGCACCAGTAGAGCAAATAGGAATCCGTTCATCTTACAACGTTGCAGGGGTTAGTTTTACTCCTAAAAAAATTGCTGAAGAAATTAAAAAACATATTCCTAATTTTGAAATTGACTATGCTCCAGACTACCGTCAACCAATTGCCGATAGTTGGCCTCAGAGTATTGATGATTCTGTAGCAAGAGAGCAGTGGGGGTGGAGACACAACTACGGTTTAGAAGAAATGACTGTAGACATGTTGACTAATTTGAAAATTAAATTTGGGATGTAGAATGTATAATTATTCTCCTGTAGCCTGCCTTGACTTGCATAGTCTTAAGGAAGGTTCACACAGGTTTTATGAAGGAGTATATTGTTCTTTTAGCATCATTATTTTATAAAAAAAAGAGATTTTACATGTACTTGTAAAATCTCTTTTTATATGTAATTGTGAGGTTTGAAATACTAGTAATTTCAGAATTTAAATCTCTATAAAACAGAATAGGAGTACTGTAGTTTACAGAACCTGTGCTTTTTTTGCAGCTTCAATTCTATTTCTCACATCCAATTTTTCGAATATATTCTTAGTATGTGTTTTTACAGTAGATAGCGATACAAACATTTTATCTGCAATTTCCTGATTTTTTAACCCTTGTGAAATATAAGATAACACCTCTTCTTCTCTAATAGATAACCCATACTCTTCTTTGTTAATTATAGAACTACCATTAGCTGAATTGTCATTTTCCTTTTTCTCGAGAGTAGAAATATGCTTTAAATGATCTTCAATTTTAAGTCTCATATTCCGTATTTCTAGATTCTGGTTTTTAATTCTAATTCGGTTATATAAAATGAAAAATATTGCTAATGCACCTAAAATAGCGATTGCTAAAAACTGAATAATAATTCTACTCTTCTGAACTTTACTTTCTAAATTTAGTCTTTTTATCTGCTCATCTTTTTTCTCAGATTCGTAATTTATTTCAATAGCCATTATATTATTCTCGCTCTGAATATTAAATATACTATCTCGATATGTTGTCATAGCAAGATGCTCATCGAGTGCTAGTCTAAAATTATCTGTTTTCTTATAAAGATCAGAAAGTGC
>JADGDT010000090.1:0-2775 GCA_016744755.1 Ichthyobacteriaceae bacterium
ACAGGTGCAAGCATTAACTTCTGGAACATCACAAACAACCCATCTGCAATTGCATTTTTAGATGATACTTCTATTGGAATAGATGTAGAAAATAGTTTCATGATAAAGGAACTATCAACAGCAACATTGGCTCTACTTCTACCGATTAACAATTATGGCAATTTTGCATTTTACCTACAGCATTACGGGTACAGTACTTTTAACGAAAACAAAATAGCTATTTCATATTCAAAAAAATTATCTAGTACTACATCTGCAAGTATTCAATTTAGCGATAACATTCAGGATATTAATGGAGAAGAACTCCAAAGCACAGAACACGAAATAGGATTCAATATTGGTTTATTCTCTAAATTAAACGATAATATTCATCTAGCATCTTATTACAATTATCAGAAAAATATAACCGCTGTTGACATTGATAATATTCAAGAATTATCATTGGCTTTGTCGTGGTTTCCTATTTCTAACCTTAATATACTCATGGAAATATCTAAAAGAACAAATACTGATATTTCTTTAAGAGGAGGAATAGAATATAAGTTAGCTAAGAGAGTTTCAGCAAGAGTTGGAATATCATCTGTTCCATTGAATATAGCAGTTGGTTTAGGAATTATGTTCGAAAATTTAGATATCGATATCAGTTTTGCAAATCATCAGTATTTAGGAGGAACTTCAAACATCTCAGGAAACTACATTTTCAGAAATAAGTAAATAATATTGAGAAATACAGTCTACATACTACTGATTTTAATCTCTTCTTTTGCGAACGCTCAGGAAACAGACTCGTTGAATGCAAATCAGGTATTTGAGCAACAAATAGAAGGTATTAGCGAAAAGGCACTAGCTAACAAGGATTTTTCTGAAATTGCTGAAAATTTAGATTTTCTTAAAACACACAGAATCAATCTAAACTCTGCCGATGCTGAAGAGCTAAAACAACTTCCTATTTTAGATATCTTTCAAATAAACAACCTGCTTAAATATCGTAAAAGAAATGGCGAATTATATTCTATTTTCGAATTAACGAGTATTCAAGGCTTCAACAAGGAAGTTATACGTTCTATAACTCCTTTTGTAGAGATAAAACCTATTTCTACAAAAAGTACTAGCTTTAAACATGCATTCAAATATGTAAACCATCAATTAATTTCACGTTTCCAAACTGTATTGCAAACACCAAAAGGTTACATACCTCAAAACGATAGCATAGATAAAAAGTATAGAGGTGATAAATATAAATTATACAATAGATATTTATTCACCGCTAGCGATAAAGTTAGATTTGGGTTTACTCTGGAAAAAGATTCGGGAGAAAAATTTGGAGATGAAAACACTACATTAGGATGGGACTATTCATCTTTTCATTTAGAGGTAAAAGACATTGGTTTCATCAATAAAATTATTATTGGTGATTACAACTTAGAATTTGGACAAGGTCTTAATGTTTGGTCTTCCTTCAGCACAAACAAATCATCTTACTCAACAAATATTGTAAAACTTGGTAGAGGAGTTAGACCTTTCACGGGAGCAAACGAAAATATGTTTTATAGAGGTAGTACTGCTCAAATGGAGTTTGGCAATTTTACAATAAGCCCATTTTATTCTTACAACAAAATTGATGCAAGCATTAACCTTGTAGAAAACCAAGAGGAATTCAATACTTACGAAACTGGATTACACAGAACAGAAACAGAAATACAACGAAAGAACACCTTATCCAAAATTGATTTTGGTGCAAATATCAGCTATACTTTAGATAACATTAAATTCGGAATTACTGCCATAAACACATCTTACGGCAATACCCTAGCTAAAGGCGACAAAGCATATCAGTTCTTTAATTTCGATCAGAAAACAATAAGTACTGCATCGGCACATTATATTTGGAATTTGAACACAGTAATACTTAGTGGAGAACATGCTATGAACAAAAATGGAGCGTGGGCAACGCTTCACAACATATCTGTAAACCCTACCCCCGAATTTGAATTTGTTGTATCGTACCGAAACTACCAAAAAGATTATTTTTCAGCCTTCAATGCTCCATTTAGCGAATACTCATCATCAGGAGAAAAAGGATATTACTTAGGGCTGAAAAGTGAATTACACAAATACTTAACAATATCAGCATATATAGATATTTTCGAAAAAACATGGTTGCAATTTCAAAAAGACGCACCGTCAAAAGGAATTGAGACTTTGATACAATTCGATACTCCTATAAACCGTAGTGCATCTGCTTATTTCAGGGTTAAGTACGAAAAAAAACACAGGAATTTCTACACCGAATCTAACTACTTAAATCAGCTTAAAGAAGAGAATAAAATTAACTTCAGAATACATTTCAATAAAATAGTTAGTAGAAATTTACGTTTATCATCTAGAGCCGAAGTAGTGAAATACACCCACAACACTAGTGAAATTGGTTGGATGATTTTTCAGGATATAAAATGGAAGTTTGATAACACTCCTTTAAGTATATACGGACGTGTTGCTTTTTTTGATATAGATAGCTGGAATAGCAGGATTTACGCTTACGAAAATGATATTTCGTACATCTTTACAGTTCCTGCTTACTACAACAAAGGAACAAGGTATTACTTAGGGGCATCGTACAAGCTAAACAAAAAATTTAGCTTTTGGTGTAGGGTTTCTACAACAAGTTTCGAAAAGACTGAAAGCATTGGCAGTGGGAACGAAGAAATAAAAGGAAATCAGAAAGGAGAAATAAAGCTACAGTTGAGAATTAAATTATAAATTTGCATTCTTATT
>JADGDT010000090.1:2875-9776 GCA_016744755.1 Ichthyobacteriaceae bacterium
CAATGGATTTAAAAAAATATTTAACAAATAGAAATGTTGCCTTGCTTGGAACAATTACTTTCCACGTAGTTTTATTTGCGATATTTACTCATGTCCACCTGAAAGTGAATAAACCAGAGCACAATATGGACTTGGTAATTAACTTTATTGATTCAAAAGAAATTAAAACAATTGAAGATGAGGAAGAAATAATTGACAAACCTGATCTTTTAAAAGAATTTGAAGATCCTACTACCAATCAAGCTTCAAGTAGGTCTAACGAAAAATCTGTTGAAGATTTTAGATCTTCTATGAAATCATTGGAAGGTGCGAGACTAGAAGATGATACCGACCTATTTTCTGACGAAGCAAAGAAAAGAGACATCCCTCCTACTAAGAAAAAACAGCCTGATAAAACTGATGGCAAAGGAGAAAAAGAAAGGAAGTCTGAAAATGCATTTACAGGGCGAAGTACAATAACTTATTTTTTAGAAGATAGATATAACGATAAACTTCCAAACCCCATTTACACTTGTATAAATGGTGGAAAAATACATATAAATATTAAGGTAAATCAACAAGGTGAAGTTGTTGATGCTAGCTACAATAAATCTAAGTCAGAAACTACCGACGAGTGCTTAATAGAAACCGCTTTGGAATTTGCAGAGAGATCTAAGTTCAATTCTGATTATAAATCTTCCGAAATACAGAAAGGATATATTACTTACGATTTCCATAAAAATTAATTCATAAAATATATTTACATGAGACTATTGTCTAAGTTAATACTTCTAGTTGCAATCATTTTTAGTTCTTGTACAAATGATGTCAAACTAATTAAAGTTGTCGATTTCAAAAATAAAAATTTAGAGTACATGGGTAGAATTGGAAGGACTGATTCTACTTCTGAATTATACTGGTCTGGTTCCTCTATAAAAATAGAGTTTCAAGGGACAGAAATATCTGCAATTTTGAGAGATGACAAAGGAGACAATTATTTCAATATCATAATCGATAATGACAGTATTTATACTTTACACCCTAACTCAATTAAAACTTCCTACCAATTAGCTAATAATTTAGAAGAAGGCAAACATACTATTCAAATTTTTAAACGTACCGAATGGACAAAAGGTAAGACTAGTTTCTATGGTTTCAGTTTTAAAGAAAAAACAAAGGTTTATCCTATAGCTAAGAAAAAAATTGCGATCGAGTTTTATGGAGATTCTATTACTAGTGGCTATGCAGTTGAAGATTATTCGGGCAACGATTCGCCAGATTCAATTTACACAAATAGCTACAATAGTTATGCATCGGTAACAGCTCGTTATTTCGATGCTGATTACACTTGTATTTCTCGCGGTGGAATTGGAGTTATGGTGAGCTGGTATCCGATTATAATGTCCGATATGTTTGACAGACTAAACCCCGAAGACATTAATAGCAAGTGGAATTTCAGTAATTCAAATCCTGATATTGTTGTTATTAATCTTTTTCAGAATGACTCTTGGTTAATTAACATGGAAGAAAATGATCAATTCAAGAATAGGTTTGGGGAAGAAAAACCAAGTGAGGATTTTATTGTAAAATCGTATAGTGATTTTGTAAAAACAATCCGTAATAAATATCCAACATCTAACATTATTTGTATGCTTGGCAATATGGATATTACTCAAAAGGATTCTCCTTGGCCTGAGTATGTAAAAAGAGCCGTAACTTCATTAGCAGACAAGAATATTTCAACTCTATTTGTACCTTACAAAAACACTCCTGGCCATCCTAAAGTAGAGGAGCAACAATTAATTGCTAATTCTTTGATTTCATCAATAAAAAAGAATTTGAACTAAACTTATATATTATTCAACAAAACACCGATATCAAAACAATTGATACCGGTGTGTGTGTTTATAATAAAAGTGTTCTATTTCTTTTCCTCTTTCTTCAAAGCATCTTTATCTCCAGCTCCAATAGGAATATTTAAACTAACAAAAAACGAACTGTTATTAGTTCCAGAAATATCTTTGAAAACATCTACAAAACCATAGTAGTATTTTCCACTTACAGTCCAACCAGTGCCTTGCATCATTCTCCAACCAGCAGCAACCGTAACACCTACATCAAACCTATTAATTGCCTCTTTGTTGTAATCTTTTACTGCAACATCATACCCATCTATATCCGAGTTAAATTCAATCCACGATTTGTATGCAAGTCCCGCCTGAGGCCCTGCAGCTACATAAATGTGATTTTTAAAATTATACCTCATCAAAATTGGCACTAAAAATGTGTTCATTTTATGACTGTAATCTCCTTCTATTATATTGCCATCTGGGTCTACTATTTTATTAGATCCAAGAGTATTCAAATCATTATCAGTTAATTTATTAATTCCCATGTTAGATTTTACTAAAACACCTGTATAAACCGACCATTGCTCTTGAACTCTAATATTGAAATAAAATCCCAAATTCCATTTTTGTGCATATGAGCTTGATTCAAATCCAGATTCTGTTGCCCAGTTCAAACCTCCTTCAAGTCCAAACTCCATCCATTCTGAATTTAACTTATCTCCAAACAGAAGCGAAATTAATATCTGAGATTTAGCTTGAACACTAAATAAGACAAGTAATGCTAGTAGTAATTTTTTCATATTATATTTCGTATTGATAACCAAAGCAAATAACGCCTTTTACAAGCACCAATTCAAGTGATTTTTGTAATTCTCTTAAATACAAGCATAAAATTAAGGTTTACCACGAATATTGTGGAATAATCGTTACCTTGAATTCTAAGTTTTTCCTCATAAAAACTCCAATGAGCTAATGACGATTTGAACCTCGCAAAGTTGCTAAGAAGATTAGATTTATGTCTCTACCACTTTGCGAGATAATTACAACATCGTCTTGTTTACGTCATTTCGGCTCTAGCTTACGGAATTGATAAATCTTTTTCTAATTTACCACAACCGTCATTCTGAGTGGAGTATTACGAATCTTGCCTGTCGGCAGACAGGATCGAAGAATCTATTACGGTTGAAATAGTTTATGTTTATCACTGTTGCTATAGAGATTTCGACTTCGTTACACTTCGCTCTATATGACTTTACTGGTTGGTGAGCGTGGTTGGTGAGCGTGGTTGGTGAGCGTGGTTGGTGAGCGTGGTTGGTGAGCGGAGCCGAACCAGAGCCGAACCAGAGCCGAACCAGAGCCGAAGCATCAATACAATTAGAAGCATATAAACAAGTATAAATACCTGTTTTTACATTAATCTTTCTCAGTGAAAAATAAAACTCCTATATTTAAAAATTAAAACTAATTTATTTGATAATTTTATCAGATAGAAAACCAAAATAAGAATTATATTATGAGTAAAAAAAACACTATCTCTTTAGACACTGCAAAAAAGTGGACTAAAAAATGGAGACAAAAAGAATCTACTTACAACAAGTACCACGAGTGTAAAGCCTTTAACATACCAAAGATTGATTTACAAGAAGTGCTTGCCGAAAAAGGTGTTGCCAGCATTAGAGCCTATTTAGGTGTTGACGAAAACAATGTAGAAAAATTAATGATAGTTGGAGTGGACGAAAAAGGGAAAGATATGATTACTACCTCCGATGACCTTGCACTTAAAGGCAATCAAAATGGTGACATTTTTGATTTTATTGAGCCTTGTCCTGTATCTTGTGACGAATCAAGCCCTTTATATGGATAGTATTAATTATAATGATTTATTTGTACATACAGGATACTTTGTGCTATTTATAAATCTAATATTTTACTCTAAAAGCTATAGTAATAAATCTATAGCTTTTAAGGTTATTATTGTATACCTATTCTATACTTTCGTAATACAAATGATTGCACATTTTTTGTCGGCGAATAAGATTCATAACCTTTTCTTATCTCACTACTATTTTATAGGTCAATTTATACTCTTTAGCTATTTTTATTATTTACTCTTGAATAAACCAATATTTAAAATAATAATAATCGTAGTCCTTTCTATTGTTACAACTATAATTGGAGTTACATATTATAACAACCCTGAACTTTACTATACTTTCAACCTTTGGGAAATTGTACTTAGTTTTACACCAATAATTATATATTCTCTATTTTATTTTTATGAAAGCTTTGGCGTAGAGAATAAGAAATATCTAATACTAAACTCGGGAGTGTTTTTTTATTTATTGAGTTCTACACTTATTTTTTCAGCAGGAAATTTAATCAACTCAACTGGCAGATCAATTGGTTTACCTATTTGGACATTAAATGCTTTTCTATATGTAATATATCAGATATTTATTTTTATAGAATGGTATAGGAACTTTAGGAAACCAGATATTGTAAGTATTAATAACGAGGATGAAATACTTTTGTAGTATATTCATTTCTTAATTTTATTTTACTAACTCCCCACTTTAATGGAAGTATTTTTATCAGAAGACAATCAAATAATCACCATTGTTATTATTGGCGTATTGCTAATGGTATTAGTTGCTGTAGCTATGTTGCTATTTTTATTTTTATCACAGAAAAAAATAATAGAAAAACAGATAGAAAATAAGGAGCTAGAAATAACTCATCAGAAAAAAATAATACAAGCAACAATTATTGTCCAAGAAAGAGAAAGAGAACGTATTGCACAAGATTTGCACGACGATGTTAGCTCCAAATTAAATGTTATTCATTTGTATGCCAATTTATTGCTAGAAGGCAATTTATCTACTAGCGAATACGCTTCTGTTAACGAACAAATTATAGAAGCAACAAATAAAACATTAGAAAGTGCCCGTAAGATTGCTCATAATTTACTTCCTCCTATTTTAGATAAATTTGGTTTAAAATCGGCAATAGAGGAATTAGCAGATACTTTTAACATCAGCAAAAAAATAAGTATTTCTAGTGATATTAATTTCCCAAGAGAGCTGCTTAACTCCGATTCTGAATTACATTTATTTAGAATTACTCAGGAGTTAATTAATAATTCGATAAGGCACGGAGAGGCAGAAGAGTGTAAAATTTCTATTAATCTAGAAGATGATAAACTCCACTTCACCTATACCGATAACGGAATTGGATTTAATAGCGACGACATCAAAAATAAGAAAGGGATAGGCTTAAAGAATATAGAAAGTAGAGTAGCCATTTTAAATGGAAAGTTATCTACAAAAAGTGCTTTAAACAAAGGAATAAAAGTTTCTATAATTATTTAATTGGCTCTACTGCTATTAGTGTTAATTTTATATTTAGGACATCCGTCATATTAACGTAGCTTTTGCCTTGCCTACCGCAGTCAGGTGCTACCCATGACGATTTTTTTCTTTGCGCTTACTTTGCGGAAATACTTTGCGAACTTTGCGTGAAATACTTTGTACTTTTCACGCAAAGACCGCCAAGAAAAGAAAACGCAAAGTTCGCAAAGAATAACTCGTCATTAGCTCACCTGCCTCGACGGCAAGGCGGGTTGGAGTTTTTTGAGAAAAAACTTAGGTCTAAAGGTGACGGATTTTCTAAATTAGAAAATTCATTGAAATAATAGTAAACCATTTTAATTAAACAATAATGAACCCAACAATAAATATTGCAATTGCCGATGATGAAGAGTTATTCCGAAAAGGAATTGCTTTTATGTTGGAGAGAGAATCTAATTTCAACTTGTTGTTTGAGGCAGAGAATGGACAAGATTTAATAGACAAATTAAAAAGCTCTAAGCAACAACCCGATATAATTTTAATGGATTTAAAGATGCCAAAATTAAACGGTGTTGAAGCGACAAAAATTATACACGAAACACACCCAGAAATTTGCATAATTGCCCTGACTAGTTATAGCGGAAAAACTTTTATTACCAATATGATTGATGTTGGAGCATCGTCGTATTTATTAAAAAATAGTAGCCCAAAAGTTATGGTAAATACCATAAACGAGGTTTTTAAAAAAGGTTTTTTCTACGACGAAACTGTATTTAAAATTATTGATGAAGAATCTGTTGCCTACAATAGAGAAAGTATAAAAAGAAATTTAGACAAAGAGGTACTATCTAGCAGAGAAGTAGATGTACTAGATTTGATATGCAAGCAATATACTACTGGAGAAATTGCAGAAAAGCTATTCATCAGCCCTAGAACAGTAGACGGACATAGGAACAAACTACTTATAAAAACCCAATCAAAAAATGTGGCAGGCTTGGTTATTTATTGCATTCAAAATAAATTAGTGCAAATCTCTGACGATGAAATATAAGGATACTTCACAGCAGTTAACGCCCTTTAAACTGTAGCTTGTGGATCTACCAAAAGATATTTAGACCTAGTCTACTGCAAGCAGGTGTATTGCATTTCGCTGCCTATGGCGACTTTGTAATTATCTCGCAAAGTCGCAGAGTCGCAAAGTTAATTTTCTTAGCGACTTTGCGAGACTCAAATCGTCATTAGCTCATTGGAGTTTTTGTTTAAAAATTTAGGCCTACCTATGACAACACTTATTTTTTCTTAGCGTCTTTGCGACTTTGCGAGACTCAAATTGTCATCCGCTCATTGGAGTTTTTGTTTAAAAACTTAGGTCTACCTATGACCTCCTAATTAATAAATTTTCATAAAAAAGCCGCTAACAGAACAGATTTACATAAATGTACTCTGCAATATTAGCGGACTTAATAAATGGTAGGGTATCACTAGGTATTGTTTACAACATAGTTTTGTCGTTTTTTCTTCCAAGTAATCTCTCTTGCGTTGTATGTAAATCTTTTAAAGAAACTAACACATAAAATGCTTTAACTAAGAAAAGAATGATTAGAGAAAGAATAACTGTAATCACCAAGTAATCTAAACTTGTATTTAAGATCACCGTGCCCATATTTACTAATAAATTACTCATAAAACTAATTGTACATATTTGTGTGATAGTAGCAATACTAA
>JADGDT010000090.1:9876-11947 GCA_016744755.1 Ichthyobacteriaceae bacterium
AAAAAAAAGACCGCTCTAAATTAATAGAACGGTCTTCTGTTTGTTTAAATGTTGAATCGTTGAACTGTTTAATTGTTTTTAAAAACAACCTCATTCAATTTTCACCATACTTACTTTCAGCTTCGAGCTTTAAACTCCCAGCTTCCAGCTTTTTTATTTTACTTCTTCGAAGTCAACATCTTGTACATCGTCAGCACCACCTTCTTGAGCTCCACCTTGTGCACCAGCATCTGGGCCTGGTTGAGCACCACCTTGCTCTGCTTGCGCAGCAGCTTGATAAAGAGCTTCAGAAGCTTTTTGCAACTCCTCTAAAGAAACATCAATAGCCTCTAGATCTTGAGCTGCATGTGCAGCTTTTAATTTAACTAAAGCCTCTTCAATAGGTTTTTTCTGATCTTCGGTAATCTTATCTCCCGATTCTTTAAGCATTTTCTCAGTTTGGAAAACAGTAGAATCAGCAGTATTTAATTTGTCCGCTTTTTCTTTTGCTTTAGCATCCTCATCGGCATGAGCCTCAGCATCAGCTTTCATTTGAGCAATATCTTCTTCAGATAAACCAGATGAAGCTTCAATCTTAATATTCTGAACTTTTCCAGTTGCTTTATCAGTAGCCGAAACATTAATAATACCATTAGCATCAATATCGAAAGTTACTTCTATCTGAGGAACTCCTCTTTGTGCAGGTGGAATATCGTTTAAGTGGAAACGACCAATAGTCTTGTTTCCTGTAGCCATTTGACGCTCTCCTTGCAATACGTGAATCTCAACAGAAGGTTGATTATCGGCAGCAGTAGAGAAAGTCTCAGACTTTTTAGTTGGTATAGTTGTATTAGCATCAATAAGCTTAGTAAACACACCACCCATAGTTTCAATACCAAGAGATAATGGAGTTACATCTAGCAACAATACATCCTTCACATCGCCCGTAAGTACACCACCTTGTATAGCTGCACCAATTGCAACAACCTCATCAGGATTTACACCTTTAGATGGAGCTTTACCAAAGAACTTCTCTACCTCTTCTACAATCTTAGGCATACGAGTAGAACCTCCTACAAGAATAACCTCATCGATATCAGATGGAGTAAGACCAGCATCACTAAGAGCCTTTTTACAAGGATCCATTGAGCGTTTTACCAAATCGTGAGTAAGTTGTTCGAACTGAGCACGAGTTAAAGTTTTAACTAAGTGTTTTGGTCCCGAAGCAGTAGCAGTAATATATGGCAAGTTAATTTCAGTTTGCGATGAAGCAGAAAGTTCAATTTTAGCTTTTTCTGCAGCCTCTTTCAAACGTTGAAGAGCCATTGCATCTTCTTTCAAATCAATACCTTCGGCAGATTTAAATTCATCAGCCAACCAATCAATAATATGATCATCAAAATCATCACCACCTAAGTGAGTATCACCATTTGTAGCAAGTACTTCAAATACACCATCACCTAATTCAAGTACAGAAATATCAAATGTACCACCTCCTAAATCGTAAACAGCAATCTTCTTATCTTCATGTGCTTTGTCAAGCCCGTAAGCAAGAGCGGCAGCAGTTGGCTCGTTTATAATTCTACGAACTTTAAGTCCAGCAACCTCACCAGCCTCTTTTGTAGCCTGACGTTGAGCATCGTTAAAGTAAGCAGGAACTGTAATTACAGCCTCAGTTACTTCAGTACCTAAATAATCCTCAGCAGTTTTCTTCATTTTCTGAAGAGTCATAGCCGAAATTTCTTGTGGAGTATAAAGACGACCGTCAATATCAACACGTGGAGTATCGTTATCTCCTTTCACAACTTTATAAGGAACTCTTTTTACCTCGTTTGGTACTTCAGAGAACTTATCGCCCATAAATCTTTTTATAGAATAGATAGTTTTGTGTGGGTTTGTTACCGCCTGACGTTTTGCAGGATCACCAACCTTACGCTCACCACCTTCAACAAAAGCAACAATAGAAGGAGTAGTTCTTTTTCCTTCAGCATTTGCAATTACTACAGGCTCATTACCTTCCATTACCGAAACACAAGAGTTTGTAGTACCTAAATCAATTCCAATTATTTTACTCATCTTATATAATATTTAA
>JADGDT010000090.1:12047-14038 GCA_016744755.1 Ichthyobacteriaceae bacterium
ATTAAATATTTATAATATATGCTAGTTAAAAAACTATTTGACTATATGTTATTTTGGTGAATTTCCATATTTATTGCTTCCATTATCACCTTCGACAATAAAGAAATATATTAGAACAAGGCCTACTACAGGTATAAGTCCTAATAATAAAAACCATCCTGTTTTATCGGTGTCGTGTAGTCTTCTAATACTCACTGCCAATCCGGGTAGAAACATAGCTAAACCATAAATTCCACTAATAAACATTGTTCCAAACATTCCATCTAACGCACCTGCAACAGCAGAGAATATTAGGTTAAACAATACAAACATCCAAAACTCTTGGCGCCTTGCTCTCCCATTAAAATTTGCGTAATTGTCTCTTACTACTTTTAAATACCACTCCATAATTATTGATTTTGTATTGTTTATATATTCATTAAACTAATGCTAAAATTGAATATTACTATTTGTGTTACATTACACAGTCTATTTTGCATTAGACTTTTCTACTATTTAAAATAATTATTCTACAACTAAATCTTTATACTTCTCATCAATCTCATTCATCCTTTCCTCAAAAATTTTAGATACACTTTCAAAGGCTTTTATTTGTTCATCGTTAAGATTTCTTAGAATCTCTTCTCCATCAGTACCATTCATTTTTTCCATTACTGATGCCATTTCAGTTGAATTTACAACAAATTGAGCCATTGTTTTAGCAAGTGTAAGTTGCTCCATAATACTTAAGTCTTCACTTTTCTTGCTCCAAATATCTTCATTTTCAACAATTAATGTTTCAATATTATTTGAGAATTCATTTATTGCTTTTTCAGATGTTTCAATCAGAGCAATTGCATCTTTATTTCCTTGCAATTCAACAGGAATTTCTACTTTTACTGGAGGAAGAAAGTCTCCATTATTTCCAGGTTTAGATTCATTACTACATGATGTTGCAATAACAAATACCATCGCTACATAAATTGAATTAATTAGTTTTTTCATTGTAATTTTTATTTAATTATTAATTTTTTGTTTGCAATACCTTTTTCTGTGTTTATACTTACTATATAAATTCCACCTCTTAAATCATTAATATTATAATCGGTAGTATTCCCTTTAAAGTATATAACTCTAACACCTGATGCATTATAAACTGATACATCGACGATCTCGTATTTAGATTCTATTTTGAAAACTGAGCTTGCAGGGTTGGGATAAACTTTAAATAAGTTGTTAAATTCAAGATCAGGAACAGAAAGTTGATCTACAATTAAAGATACTTCACTAACTGTTTTATATTCCTCAATGTTATACGCTTTGTCGGTGGCTATTGAGAAGAATTTGTACTCTCCGTTTGTCGGGAATTTATACACCAAAGAGTTTGTTGATGTTCTACCAATAGCGGTATAAGCTTCTCCGTTGTGAGATGCAAATATTATATAATCATTAATTCCTGATAAAGGATCATCACCATTTATCGTTAAGCTGATTTCTACTTTCTCAGTATCAAAATTGTTTGATACTATTTCACTATTTGGTAAATCTGTATCAATAGTATTTGTCCAAGTATTTGTAACAATTGCATCGTTGTAGTCAAAAATAATTGTTGCCTTGTTTTGATAAATAGAACCATTTATTGGGTTTATCAATCCTACAAAATAACTAATACTTCCTTCTCCTTCTGGAGACACATTATTTGGAGGTAAAATTCCAAGTTCAGGGTTAGTATTATCATCAAGCGTACTAGAATCTAATGATCTAAAATACACTCTTACCTCGCCATTGTCATTTGCAGTACCTGTAATTCTCCCTATAATATTTTGAGAAGGACGTAAATCAATTTCTTTAATAAAGCTTTTACTACCATCTTGTATTTTTATTATTGAATCTCCTATAACTATATCACTAAAACTAAATTCTGACATATTGTATTTAGTAATATCTAAATCATTGTTAATCCAAATTTCTTGTGCAGGAGCAGTAGCTATACTTTTATTTTCGAAATTAAC
>JADGDT010000210.1 GCA_016744755.1 Ichthyobacteriaceae bacterium
TAATAATAAATCTTTATTGGGCTCTTCGCCAAAAAGTCTTTTGAATCCGTAATCGGTGAATGGATTTATGTATTTTTCTTTAAATTCTGACATGTTATTATTTTTTACGAAGATACGATTTTTCGTTATGACGATGTTCTGTTTTTTGTTTTTTTGATTAATGTGCTTTTTTTTGTGAAACCGTGATGTCTTGAAACCGTGACTTCCTGCTTCCAACTCTTTTCTAACAATAAATATGTCGCACTAGTCACACCCTCACTATACCCGTTATGAAGATAGTGAGGGCGTGACTGTTTAATGTTGTGCTTTTTTTGTGAAACCGTGAAATTGTGAAACCGTGATGTCGTGATATTGTGAAATCGTGACTTTTTTCTTTTGTCCACGGATTACACGGATTACACGGATTTTGTTCACTTTTGTTCACTTGATTATTGTATAGTGAAACCGTGACTTCGAGCTTTTTCAACTTTTACTTTCAACTTTTCAACTCCTCTTTAATATTATTCTTAATCATCCTATACTTTCCACTTTTCTCACGTGGTATATCATTTACGTACTCTAGATTAAGTTTTATTGCTTCTCCAAACCTATCTCTAAGTTCTTTTACGAAACTTTTTTCTTCTTTGGTGTTGTAGTTTTTGTCTTTTACAATTTTTATTTGTAGAGTATCTATCTTGTTTTGTATAATTTGAAATTTAATAATATTTGGTGTGTATTTTACGCAATTAGAAATATTACCAAGATTTATTTTTCCTGTTTCTTTAGAGTAAATGTAATCACTAATTCTGCCATGTATTTTCTTAACAACTTGCCCTTGGTGTACATCGCATTTTGTTTTATTATCAAGTTCTATAGAATCGCCAATTCTGTATCTTAATAGTGGTGTTTTCTCTGTGGTAAAAGAAGTTACAACCAACTCTCCTTTTTCTGTAGGTTTACCTTTGTTATTTAATACCTCAAATATACCTGTGAGTGGCTCAATATGCATATGACCTTTTGTACACTGTGTAATAAACGGTGCTCCTTCTGATGATGCGTATTGGTTGGCTACAATTGCTCCGTAAAATTCTTGCATTGCTTTTACATCGTCTTCTAATAGACTTTCGGCTGTAGGGAATATTGCTTTTACTTTATAGTTTAGCTTATATCCTTTTAGTAAACCAATTTTAGCTATTTCGGCAATAGAACTAGGAAATCCACTAAAAAACTGAGGTTGATATTTATTAAAATTATCTATGTAATGCTTTGCGGTACTTTCGTTTATATTAAATGTAGAATAGTAGCGTATGTTATACATAAAATCTGTTTTCCAATATCTGTTCTTTTTTAAATCTTTTTTGTTGAGTATATTTTTACCACTAAACCAAGCTGTTTTATCTCCAAATTTCCAACCAAAATTTTCTTTAAAATTATCTAAAAAAGCAAAGCGTTCTTGAGAATTTTCTTTGGAGTAATAAACTGTTAGCGACTTACCTGTTGTACCGCCAGTATTTGATTTTAGTAAGCCTGATTTATCAGGTACAATCTCATCTATATTTGCTCTTATTTCTTCTTTATTGCTAAAAGGAATTTTAGAAATATCTACAACAGAATTAATATCTATGTCTTTTAGCTTATTATTAAAATAAGGAGAATATTTTTTTACCTTTTTAATAAAATCTACAAATCTCTCATTTTGTAAATTAGATAATTCTTCTTTATCTATTTCACCTAACTTATTAAAATACTCTTTGTAATAACCGTACTTACCACCATGACGTTTTCTGTATTGTAGAAAATCGAAAATAGTTATAGTATCTTTTGGAGGAAGTTTGGGAGTATTAGATATAGTTTTCCCATCTCTTATTATATTCAATTATTTTTTTATAAGACTATTTGTTAATTACAGTTATTTTTTAATTTTATTTATCAACTCATTCTCAAGTTCTTCAATAGATGGGAGTTTAGATTTTATATATTCAGGAATAGATTCAGTTAAGCGATATTCACTTATTCCCATAGGCTTGTTCATATCTCTTAAAGAATATTCAGCTTCTATTTTATCTTTTCTCTTACAAAGTAAAATCCCAATTGTTGGATTATCATCAGGTCTCTTTATTTGACTGTCAACAGCTGAAAGGTAAAAGTTCAATTTTCCTACAAATTCTGGTTTAAATTTTCCAGCTTTTAGTTCTATTACTATGTAGCTACGTAATTCAACATGATAAAATAACAGATCAATAAAGTAATCTGTTTCTCCTATTTCAATTTTATACTGCCTCCCTAGAAATGCAAAACCTTTACCTAATTCCAATAAAAATTCTGTGATATTCTTTACTAATTCATCTTCAATAGCTCTTTCTAAAGCATCATTTTCGAGACCTAAAAAATCAAAATTGTAAGGATCTTTCAGTTTTTGAGCTGCTAATTTTGATTGGTTAACTGGTAGAGTTTGCGAAAAATTATTTACAGCCTTACCAACTTTTTTATATAAAGTATTTTCTATTTGAATTTCAAGAGTATCTCTATCCCAACCATTTACCGCTGTTTCATTACAATAAAATTCAGCCTCTTCAATATCTTTTATTTTTGTGATAATTAACCGGTTATGACCCCAAGGTATTTGTGCCACAAGGCGTGGCACAAATGAATATTTTTGTGCATAAAAGATGTACCATTGTTTCATGGCATACAAATTTCTTCTTGAAAGTCCTTTTATTTCAGGAAATTCATGTTTTAGTTCTATAGCCGTTTGTTCAATAAATTTACTGCCCCAATTAGATTTCTTTTGTTTTTCTGTAATATCTTTTCCTATTTCCCAGTAAAGTTCAATTACTTGAGAATTTATAGATAATGCGACTTGTGTTCTTGCTGTATGAATTTTAGTTTTTAATAGTTTAATCCACTCGCTATATTCCGATGTATGCATATTCTTAATCATAATTCAAATACAAATAAGGAGAATGTTTCTTTATCTTTTTACATAGCTGTCCGAAAGTTTTCAAAAAAAGGATATCTAAGTTTGTAACATTCATATTTTGAATGCTATAGAGTTCAAATTTGCAAAAAACTACCCTTTAG
>JADGDT010000091.1 GCA_016744755.1 Ichthyobacteriaceae bacterium
AAGAAATGAACTTTTGTCAAAGAAAAATTGATTAAAACAAACATTTCTATGGAAAATAAAAGAGAAGTTGTAATTGTATCTGCAACAAGAACTGCAGTTGGAAGTTACGGTGGTGCACTATCAAAACTAAGTGCAATTGAATTAGGTGTAATAGCGGCTAAAGATGCAATAAAAAAAGCCAATATTTCTCCTGATATTATTGATGAAGTACTAGTAGGAAATATTCTTTCTGCTGGACTCGGACAGAATGTTGCAAGACAAATTTCTATTCATGCAGGCATACCTGAAACAACACCATCTTTAACAATTAATAAATTATGTGGTTCGGGGTTACGTACTGTAATTATGGCGGCACAATTTATTGCTCTTGGCGATGCTGATGTAATACTTGCAGGAGGAACTGAAAGCATGTCAAATGCACCTTATCTATTAGATAAAGCTCGCTTTGGGTATAGAATGGGCGATGGCAAACTTATTGACTCAATGATAAATGATGGGTTAACTGATGCCTTTGGAGGATATCACATGGGTATTACCGCAGAGAATATTGCAGAACGTTGGGGATTATCTCGTGAAGAACAAGATGCATATTCAGCAATGAGTCAGAATAGAGCTGAACAAGCAATAAAACAAGGTAAATTTAAAGACGAGATTACTCCTGTAATAATTCCACAACGCAAAGGAGATCCAATTATTTTTGATACTGATGAGTTTCCTAAAGAAGGTGTTACTGCCGAGAAACTTGGAAGACTACGACCTGCATTTAAAAAAGGAGGAACAGTAACTGCTGGTAACGCTTCTGGATTGAATGATGGAGCTTCTATGATTGTTGTAATGTCGAAAGATAAAGCAGATGAATTAGGCTTAAAACCTTTAGCTAAGATAGTGAGTTATGGAAATGCTGGTTTAGATCCTTCCATTATGGGATACGGGCCAGTTCCTTCTACAAAAAAAGCTCTAGATAAAGCAGGGCTTACAATAGACGATATAGATTTAATTGAAGCTAATGAAGCTTTTGCTTCACAAGCACTAGCTGTTAAAAAAGATCTAAATATTCCTGAAGATAAAATAAATGTAAATGGTGGAGCAATCGCAATTGGTCATCCAATTGGTGCTTCTGGAGCAAGAATTCTAACAACACTTATTCACGAAATGATAAAAAGAGATTCTAAAAAAGGACTTGCCACTTTATGTATTGGAGGAGGACAAGGTTCAGCATTAATAATTGAAAAACTATAAATATATATTGTTATGAAAAGATTTGAAAATAGAGTTGCAATCATAACTGGTGCAGCAGATGGTTTAGGTAAAGCAGGAGCATTAAAACTAGCTTCAGAAGGTGCTTCAATAGTAATTTGGGATTTAAACGAGATTAAAGGTTTAGAGACAGCAGAAGAAGTAAGAAAATTAGGAGTTGATGTTATTTTCGAAAAAGTTAACACTGCTGAATATTCTGAAGTGGAAATGGCTACAAAAAATGTTATTGCTAAATTCGGTAAGATTGACATATTAATAAATAACGCAGGAATCACAAGAGATTCAACTCTAAAGAAGATGACTGTAGAGCAATGGCAATTAGTAATAGATGTAAACCTAACAGGTGTTTTTAACTGTTCAAGAATTACTTCTCAACATATGTTAGAAGCTGGTTATGGACGTATTATTAATACTTCTTCTGTTGTTGGTTTATACGGAAATTTTGGTCAAGTAAACTATGCTGCTACAAAAGCAGGTGTAATTGGTATGACTAAAACTATGGGTAAAGAATTAGGTAGAAAAGGTATAACGGTAAATGCCGTTGCTCCAGGATTTATTGCTACTGATATGGTTAAAAAAATGCCAGCAGAAGTAATTGCCAAAATGGAAGCAATAGTTCCTGTTGCTCGTTTAGGTTCACCTGAAGATGTTGCTTCAGCTTATGCATACCTAGCAAGTGAGGAAGCTTCATACATCAACGGTACTGTATTAAGTGTTGATGGAGGAATTGTAATATAATTTAATCATTTACCATTTTGGATTTTACATTATTTGTAGATCCAAAATGGTTTTTCAATATATCAAAAATTCTATGGCAACATCAGAACAGATAATGGGTACCTGGATACTTATTGCTATTTATGTAATATTTGTATTGTACTTTGTAATTAAGGGAGCTCTAAAAACAAAGAGTATGGATGATTATGCAGTTGGAAGTGTAAATTTCTCTCCTGCATTTGTTGGCTTATCATTAGCTGTTTCTATGACAAGTGCCGCCACATTTGTAATAAATCCTGGGTTAATAGCCCGAGCTGGATTAAGTGGAGTTCTTTCATTTGGTTTATTTTTTCCTTTGGCATCATTAGTATCTTTGGTAATAATAACAAAGAGTTTTAGAAAATATGGATCGTCTGTAAAAGCACTTTCTTTAGCTCAATGGATTGGTAACAGATATAATAGCAAAATATATTCGTTATTTATAGCCTTCCTTTCTGTATTGCTAGTAACTTTTGTAGTATTAATTTTAGTTGCCATAACAAAAGTTTTATCTAAAGGTGTTGGATTAGATGAAATTTGGGTACTTGGAGGGGTAATAGTATTTGTGTTTGGATATATGATGTTTGGAGGAGCTAATTCATTAGTTTACACAAACTCTATTCAGGCAATAATAATGCTAATTGTGGCTGTTATTCTAATCTTTTCGGGATATGATTTTCTTAAAGATGGAATAGATCAATTCTGGAATAGCCTAGCTAATATAAATCCACTACTTGTAGAATACACAAATAAAGAAAGTCTCTTGTTCCGTGATTTTTTTGAAATAGGGTTTGCTCAGATAATTGTTGGTATTGCTGTTGTAATTCAACCTCATATTATTACTAAATCTTTATTTATAAAAAAAGAAAGTGAAGTAAACACTTTCTTAATATCTGCAATTATTGCCGAAATTTTATTCTTCTCTGTAATATTTGTAGGTCTTTATGCTAGATTAGAATTCCCTGATTTAACTATTAATGGGACCCAAATGACTACTGACGACATTATTCCAAGTTATGTTATCTCTATATTTTCAGATGGATTGGGATCTGTAATTATTGGATTAGTTGTAATTCTAGGACTTTTAAGTGCAGGTTTTTCA
This sequence comes from Ichthyobacteriaceae bacterium, assembly GCA_016744755.1. Lineage (GTDB taxonomy): Bacteria > Bacteroidota > Bacteroidia > Flavobacteriales > JADGDT01 > JADGDT01. Next base: position 3,116 of record JADGDT010000091.1, read on the forward strand.
ACTCTTGAAGGACTTATACAATCATTATCAACATCATTTACTACAGATATAATCAAACCTCTTTTTGGTCATAAAATTAAAAATGATAAAAGCTATTTTACTATTAATAAAATAATAATAATTGTTTTGGCAATTGTATCATTTATTATCACACGAGATCAATTATTACACCCAAAATTAAGTGTAGCTATCTTTGCTCAAAATGGAGTATATGCTTTCTTTTCTGTTGCCTTTATCCCTATTATCATGGGTATTTTTACAAAAGTACAGAATTGGAAAATTCCTTTTGCCGCATCCATCACAGCTCTAGTTACACATATTACCATTTATTATATTTTACCATACTTCGTTACAAAGTACGGTTTAGATTTAGGGTATTTTACTATATATCTAAAAGGAGAGATTAGAAACCCTGCTATAGCATCATCAATAGCTATTACAGTTTCATCGGTTGTAGGTGTAATACTGTATTATGTTAATAAAGAAAAAATAGATATTAAAGTTGTCGTAAAAAATCAATAATAAAAGATTTAGAAAAACATAATATCATAAATAAAATACCATCAATATGAAAAATCTTAAAGAGATATATAAAAGCAAATTAATAACTACCAAAGAGGTAGCTAAACTATTAAAAAGTGACACTGATGTTATTGTAGCTCAATGTGCATCAGAACCACAGGGTTGTATGTCTGAATTTCACACAGTGAAGAATGAAGTACATGATGTAAAAGTATTCTCTGTTTTAACTCTTAAAGCTTATGATTTTTATATAAAACCCGAAATGAAAGGTCACTTTGAACTTTGTAGCTGGTTTCATGCCGAAGGTAGCCGTAGGGCTATTAAAGAAAAAACGGGAACAGTAACTTATGTTCCTAACATGTTGCATTCTGCTGGTTTCGATAGGTTTTCTGTCCGTAAACCACATATGTTTGTAGGTACGTGTACTCCTCCAGATAAAAATGGTTTTGTTTCTTTATCTTTAGGTATTACATACGAAAAAGATGTAATGGAATTTGCAGAGATTACTGTTTTGGAAGTAAATGAACAACTTCCACGTACTTTAGGAGATACTCAAGTTCATATAGATGATGTTGACTTTTTTGTAGAACATCATCAAGTTCCACCTACACTCCCAACGCCAAATCCAGATAAAGTAGCATTGCAAATTGGTGAGAATATTGCAAAATTAGTAGAAGATGGATCAACTATTCAACTGGGTATTGGCGAAATTCCCAATGCTGCAGCACTATCTTTAAAAGGGAAAAAAGATCTTGGAGTACATACCGAAATGTTTGTAGATTCTATGATGGAGTTGTACGAACAAGGAGTTATAACCAATAATGCAAAGAGTTTACACAAAGGAAAATTCGTGTGTACTTTTGCTATGGGCTCTGAGAAAATGTATAAATGGTTGGATGATAATCCTGTTGTTGATTTCTTAAGAGGTCCATACGTAAACAATCCATGTACAATTCGTAAAAACTCTAAAATGGTTTCTATTAATACATGTATGATGGTTGATTTTCAAGGACAGGTTGCGAGTGAGTCCATTGGTATTAATCAATATTCAGGTACAGGAGGTCAAACAGATACTGCGGTTGGAGCTATTGAAGGTTTAGATGGTAAAGGAAAATCTATTATAGCTTGTCGTTCTACAGCAAAAGGAGGTACTATTTCAACAATTACTCCAATGCTACCTTTGGGTACAGCAGTAACACTACATCGTAGTCATACCGATTATATAGTAACAGAACATGGAGCAGCAAGATTAAAAGGGTTAACCCTTAGAGAAAGAACAGTTGCACTTATATCCATTGCTCATCCAAAATTTAGAGATGAATTAACAAAACAAGCCCAAGAAATTGGATACATAGATTAATTATGAATAAAATTTCAACTGAAATTATAGGAACAGGACTCTATGTTCCTGGAGAGGCTATATCTAACGAAGAGTTAATTGAACTTACAGGAGTAGAATTCGATACTCAAAAGTTTGAAAAAAATCTAGGGTACAAATCCCGTCACATAGCTAAATACAGAGGGATAAATGAAACAACTGCTGATTTTTGTGAAAAAGCGTCACTAGATGCAATAAAAAATTCGGGTATAGATGTTTGTGATATTGGGTTAGTTATTGTTGGGACAGACACACCAGAGTATATTTCTCCTGCTACAGCTGTTGTTCTTCAAGGTAGAATACAGAAAGGACAAAAATGGACAACTTCTTTTGACGTTAATGCAGGATGTGCAAGTTTTGGTGTTGCATATGACAATGCTGTAAGAATTTTGGCAACAGATAATACTATAAAGTACGCCTTAGTTGTTGGAGTTTACAATATGCCTGCATTTATACATGATGATAGTCGTTTTACTGTGCCAATTTTTTCTGACGGTGCAGGTGCAATCATAATTAAAAATAATACCGACACTACATATATTGGAAGTAAGTTATTAACTGATGGTACTCAATTCGATTATATAGGAATTTATAAAGGAGGAGCTAATCATCAGGTTACAAAAGATGACATAGAAAATAAAAAATATGGATTGGAAAGTTTACAACCTCTTCCTGGAGATAGAAATGTTAAGTTATGGCCTGAAATAATTAAACACCTTACTGATAAATACGAAGAAAAAATTGAAGATGTAGATCATTTTATTTTTACACAAATAAATGCTTCTGTAATTAATCAAGTTATGGAGATTATTGGTCATCCACTTTCTAAAACAACCATAGTAACAGATAAGTATGGATATACAGGCTCAGGATGTATTCCAATGGCTTTTCATCATGCTGTAATAGAAGGAAGAGTTAAAAAGGGAGATAAGGTGATTTTTGTAGCTTCTGGAGCAGGACTCTCTGTTGCAAGTAACTTTTTTATTTACTAGATAAAATATATTTAAGATTATAATTCAAAAATATGGATAAGCCAAAAATAGGAATAGTAGGAACAGGAATATATATACCTAAAACAGTAATGACTGCAAAGGAGATATCCAATGCTACTAATGGTGTTTGGAGTGAAGATGCTGTGAAAAATAAATTGGGGATTATAAAAAAAACAATCCCAGGACCAAACGATGGAACTCAAGAAATGGGGGTTAAAGCGGCTAAAGATGTATTGAAAAATACTGGAATAGACCCTAAAAGCATAGATCTAGTAATTAGTATGGGCGAAGAGTACAAGGAATATCCTTTAACTACTTCTGGAATTTATATTCAACAAGAAATAGGTGCTACCAATGCTTGGGCAATTGATGTTCAGCAACGTTGTGGTACAACTATTTCGGCTATGAAAATGGCAAAGGATATGATGATTGCCGACGATGAAATAGAAATAGTAATGATAGTTGGAGGATACCGTAATGGTGACCTTATAGATTTTACCGATTCTGCTGTTTCATTTATGTTTAACCTTGGAGTGGGTGCAGGAGCAATTATATTAAAAAAGAATCACCACGAAAATGAATTGTTAGGCACACATATTGTTACTGATGGTACTTTAGCTAGAGATGTGGGAGTAGAATTTGGAGGTACAGAAAAACCTATTAATGCCGAAAACTATGTTGAAGCAAGTAAATCTCTTAGAGTGTTTGATGAAAAACATATGAAAAGTCGTTTAAACGAAGTTTCTATGGATAATTGGATGTATTGTATAGATCGTGCTTTTGAAAAATCGGGAGTAGATAAAAAAGAAATGGGCTATTTAGCTACTTTGCATTTCAAAAAATCAATGCATGATTATTTAGTTGAAGAACTAGGACTTAATAAAAATCAATCTATATTTTTAAATGAATATGGACATATTGGTCAAGTAGATCAAATATTATCTATACATCTAGCACAGCAACAAGGTAAATTACAAGAAGGAACAATAATTTCTATGATAGCTGCAGGAATTGGTTATGCTTGGAATGCAAATGTAATACGATGGGGAAAAATTGATTATAACTTATAATTTATCAATCATATGAATAAAAAGTATTCAGAACTTAACAACGGTGAAAAAGTATTTTATATAGACAAAGGTAGTCATGAGGATGTATTGGTTTTACTGCATGGAAACATGAGTAGTAGTATTCATTTTTTACCAATTATTGATAGTTTGTCTAAAATTTATAGAGTAATTGCACCAGATATGAGAGGGTTTGGAGATTCGTCATATAACGCACCAATTAGAAGTTTAAATGATCTTGGAGATGATGTTTTATTACTGCTCGAAAGTTTGGATATAAAAAAAATTAACTTACTTGGTTGGAGTACTGGAGGAGCAATTGCTTTAAAAATGGCGAGTGATAGACCTAATTATGTGAAGAAATTAATTTTACTTGAGTCAGCTTCTTACAGAGGATATCCTATCTTTAAAAAAGATAAAAATGGGAACTCTTTAATTGGAGAGTATTATGATAATAAAAAGAATTTATCACAAGATACAGTTCAGGTTTTACCATTCTATAATGCATTTGAGAATAATGATAGCTCATATCTAAATATGATTTGGAATAAGTTCATTTATACTGTAAATAAACCAACTAAAGAAGATTCAGAATTGTTTATAAGTGAAACAATGAAACAACAAAATATTGTAGATATAGACTGGTGTTTAACTATTTTTAATATGTCTAATTCAAGCAATGGTGTTACTGACGGTGATGGATCAATAAAAAAGGTCATCTGTCCAGTATTATCACTTTGGAGTGAAAAAGATATTGTTGTTCCAGAATATATGATAGATGAAACAATTAAAGAATTGAAAAATGGTAGAAAAGTAGTGTTAACAAATTCTGGTCATAATCCGTTAATAGATTGTCCCAAAGAAGTTATTATGCATATTAAAGGATTTATCTCTTGATTGTGTATATAAATTTATGAATAATTCAGGTTAGATTATTGATGTTCTATAACCCTGTAAAATAACCAAAAACAAGTAAGTAAAACTATAGAATTAGACCAAATAGTCTATAGTATATTAGCAGGCAGTAAAGTGTTATAAATCAGTGTTTAGTGTACAATATGTCTTAAATAAATAATAAAAGTCAACTAATATAAAATTACAATATGTATTTGGTTAGCTTTTTGATAATACTATATTTAAAATAAATTAATTATAATCAAAAATAAAAATTATGAAAAGAGTAAAACTATTAGGATTAGCAATTTCTGCATTTTTAGCATTCGGAATAACTTCATGCGAAAGTGAAGACCCTATTGATGATGTTGGAACAGGATCAGGAATTGTTGGTACATGGGAGGCTTATGATATATCTCAAGGATTGGTAGCATTGGAATTTAGAGATACTTTAATAGCCAAATTCAACGAAGATGAATCATATGAAGTTACAGCCTATACAAAACAAGGTATAGAAATTGTTTTTGCTGGTACATACGAAGAGACTGAAAACGAAGGTAATGATATATGGAGTATTACTTTGAATCAAGCAACTATGGGAGGATCACCATCTATTGTTACATCAACTGGAATTTTTGAAATTAAAAAAACGGATGGTAAAGATGATTTATGGTATGAAGTTGTTCAAACACAACCTGAAATTGCTGGAGTAACACCACCAACAGCAGATGAAGGTTTTGGAAGTTCAATGGGAGGTCAATATGGAACATATTTTGTTCAAAAATATAACCGTAAATAGAACTGCATTAAAATATTGAATAGAGCAGAGGTTTATAGCGTCTGCTCTTTTTTTACGATAGATATTAATTAATTAAACAAAATCATGAAAAAAACAGGATTTCTCTTTGCTTTATTATGGTTGCTTTTCACCAACCTGTATGCGCAAGAGCAAGCATCTGGCATATTTGAGGACGATATTCCTAAAACATCTGCAAAGGAATTACAATTCTTTGCTTTTTTTATCTCTCAAGGGGTTTCTTCAAATTTTTATCCTAAAAATGTGTTTATGAGAGGGCAAGTTATTGGACGATTATTTGGCGATAATACGACAATGACAAGCAACTCATCAACTCCAAAGTATTTTGAACAAAGGATAATTCCATTTTTCGTTTATCAACCAAAGTTATTTAATGGGAAAGCATTATTAAGAGCTTCTTTTGAAATTGATTTCACATGGGGAGATGCAGCATATGGTGTAGGAGGTAATTTAGGCGGAGCTATTTCAGGTGATTTTGTAAATATACAAACACAAAATATTGAAATAGAATTAAAGCCCGCAAAGTATTGGAGGGTAAATTTAGGTCTATTAAGACTTTATGACACACCTTATAATCCTTATAGAGTCTTTTTCGATAAGATGATGCAATCAGGATACAGACTTAGTTACTGGGGAACAGATGCAGTAGGTGTTGCAGCACATCGAAACGATGACTTTAGTGATTTCAAGGCAGGATTTTATCAATTGTACGAAAATAACGTTGAAGAAAAAGATGATGTTTGGTTGACAGAATTATCATATCAACGAAAACTTAAAAATAATTGGAAATTAGGGGCTTCTTTATATTATATTAACGACAAAGCAAATGGAGAAGGTGGTGTTAGTATATATGGACAAGGTTTAAATAGCAAGCTAAGTGGTTATAACGGAACATTCAGGTTTTTAGATTTTGGAACTAAACAATACAAAGCAGATATTGCTTGGATTGGCACTTTCTTTTCTAGAAATGAAGATTTTATGATGGATCGTCATATGATTAATGGTTTCTTTAACTACAACATAGGAAAAGCCAAAGTAGCAGAAGGTGATGGATGGGTTACAGGTGCAGATATTGCAGGATTTGGAGCAAACATACGCTATGCTTATAGATATGGACAAACCGCGCTAGACTATATTTCAATAGATGGAGTTTATACAAGTGGCGATAATAATGCTTTGGAAGATAAAAAGTATTCAGGTGTTATTACAGGTAATCAATGGGGAGCTCCTGCGGGAATATTTATTGGAACTGGAGCATACTTACTATTTCCTCATGCAAATGTTGTTAACAGATTTACACCAGCTATTGCAGATATGTCTAACATGGGATATGGTATAACTGGTGGGACAATTAATATATCTAAAGACATAATACCATACAAAATAAGTGCGAAACTTGGGTTTGCAAGTGCACTTAGTAATGTTACACCAGAAGGTGGAGGTAACTTTATGGGAGCTGAAATAAATACTGCAGCACAATATAATTTTGGCCCATTTATGAGCATAGGAGTTCATGCAGCCTATCTAAAACTAGGCGATTTCTACGATAGTAATGACAGTAGCTATAGTTTTGATGTAAATGGGGGTGGGCCAGATAGTTTGAGACCTGTTGATCCTTGGACAGCTTTCATTGTTTTTAAATGGTTAATGTTCTAATATTATAAATAATAAAATAATGAAATACACATATACATTATTAATCTTTGCAATGTTTAGCTGTACACCCTACAAGGATGTACAACAGGCAACATCTTTCAATGATATTAAATACTCTTACGAAGTAAAAAAAGTAGAGGTAGATGAAGATATTGAAATTGCTTATATAGAAGAAGGAAGTGGCAACCAAACAATTCTATTTATACATGGACTAGGCTCATATCTTCCTGCTTGGAAAAATAATATTAGGGTACTAAAAGATAACTACCACTGTATTGCAATTGACCTTCCTGGATATGGTAAATCTAGCAAACTACCATATGATTATAATATGACATTTTTTGCAGATGTAATTAAAAAATTTATACAAAAGAAAGGATTAAGTAATGTTATTTTAGCTGGTCACTCAATGGGAGGTCAGATTTCAATGATAACTGCAATTCAAAATCCTGATTTAATTAATAAGATAATATTGGTTGATCCGGCAGGTTTTGAAAGGTTTAACGAAGGACAAAAGCAGTGGTTTCGAGATGTAATGACTATGAACCTTGTCAAATATACATCTATTGATGCTATTGAAAGTAACATGGCATACAATTTCTATGAATTACCTGATGATGCTAGGTTTATGATTGAAGACCGTATAGCTATGAGAACAACAAAAGGCTTCGAGAATTATTGTTATGCTATTGTAAAATCAGTTAACGGAATGATTAATCAGCCAGTTATAGATAAATTAAATCTAATTACACAACCTACATTAGTGTTTTTTGGGGAAAATGATAACCTTATTCCTAATAGATTTTTAAACCCTGGTAAAACAATAAATATTGCAAAATCAGGTTCTGATAAAATTAAAAACAGTAAACTCATAATGGTTCCTAAATCTGGACATTTTATGATGTTTGAACAATCAGAAGTTTTTAATACTGAAGTAAAAAAGTTTCTTGATTAGGATATATAAATATTAATTATGATAATATCCTAGGTGTGGTTGATTGTGCACTTAGGATATTTTTTTTACATTTAAGTTTTTTACTATAAGCATATGAAACTTGTTAAATTCACATCATTTGCCAACTCTATTTACCCTCACGAGATAGAATACCTTAAAATGGTTGCTAATTTTGAAGATAATGATAGACAGGAGATATTTAACAATATAGCTAGTAACGTTTACTTAAAAGACATCAACAAAAAACCATATAATACATCAATAGATAAACGAAAGTATTCTGGAATGATAAAATGGATTCAGGATAAATTAGAAAAAATAGATGTAGATGTTCTATTTAACTGGATGATAGAAGTAGATAAAGGAATAAATTTTGATACTTTGAGATCAAAAGAAAGTAAGAGATTGATAATATATCTTAAAACAATAGACCCCACATCATACTATTTTATTAGATTTTACGAATTAGTAATCCAATATAGAGATTATACTCTTATTAGAAGTATTAAGAATGATTATCCTAAAATTAAAGGTTATTTAGATAAATATAAACCAGATTATGAAATAAGTAAAAAAAAGAATAATGATATTAATAATGCTGCAGCTAATATTATGCTGAACAATAAATTTTCAGCAGAAAATTATTCTAAAAATGGGGAACAATTATTAAAAAAACTTGCCTATGATAAATCTTTGGACGGATTTACACGATATAAAGCATTAATAAGGTTGAGCTATTTATACTATTATAATAATGATTTTTATAAGCTAAAAGAGATGCTAAATATGTTTGACAAAGACCTAAGTTCAAACATATTCTATTCAAAAAGGATTTTAGCAAATTACTACAACAATGTAGCAAAAATGTATAGTAAATTTCACGATTATTCTATAGCTGAGAGGTATGGTATTTATGCAATAAAACAAGATAATTCGGACTATTTACGCTACGTAAATAATTTATGTGGAATATTGTTGAGAAGAGAGAAATTTGAAGATGCTAGGATTCTAATGGAAAGTGTTTCTACGAGTATAAAAAACAATGCAGGAGCACATGACAGAGTAGGATATGTTGCTTTATATGTTAAAACTCTGTCATTTATGAATAAGCACTCTAGATCAAAAAGTTTAGCTGAAACATATATTTCTGTATACTCAAAGGAAATTCTAGATAATAGATGGCATCTATTCTTTAATTCATATATACAAGTTCTTTTAAGGTTAGAAAATTACCGAAAAGTAATTTCTTTAAACAAAAAATACAACCTTGTTAATAGAGAAAGTAAATACACTAAAAATGGCAAGTATCTACCTCGCTTGTATTGGTATCACTCATTGGCTATGTTCGAAGAAGGTAAAATAGATGAGACTACATTTATAAATATATTAATTACATCTATTAAAGAGATAAAACATAATTCTTTCAGAACTTATAAAGTATCTTGTCTTTTAAATGAAATTTCTGAATTTTGTCCTGAAATTATTAAGAAAGTTAAAGATTCTGTAAGATATGAATCACTTAGCCTAACTTGAAAAACAACCTATCTAATAGTTTGGTTCTACCCTTATTTGTGAGGAAGTTGTAATTTAGAATAGTCGTCATCCTTGAGCGAAATTTCCTTTGTTGCCTGCCCTGAGCGAAGCCGAATGGGGAACAAAAGGAAATGTAGTCGAAAGACCTATAGCAACATTGATAACATAATGTAAGGTTTGTGTAATAGACTACATTCCGCTCTGGTTCGGCTCTGGTTCTGCTATGGTTCGGCTCCGCTCACCAATCACGTTCAAGGTGACGATAGTTCCACAACATTCAGGGCAGACACCTTTAATAAACAAACACTATGGTAATAAGCTTTTTTGAGCATTGTGAATGATAATGTACAATACAGCTTTGTAACAGATATATCTTTGCAAATTTAAGGATTAATTATAATTTTTATTAAAACATACATCTTATGAAAAAGTCGCTATTATTACTAGTCAGTTTGTTTATCTCAATATTTAGTATAGGTCAAAATATTAATAATATGGAATGGTTTAATGAACCTGATAAGTGGAGTGTTGATGATGGGAAATTGATAATGGAAGTAACTCCTCAATCAGACTATTGGAGAGAAACACATTATGGATTTACTGTAGATGATGGACCTTTTTATTATTCTTTACAAGGAGGAGAATTTGAAGTCACCGTAAAAATAAAAGGTTATTATAAAACAAGATTTGATCAAATGGGGTTGATGCTTAGAATAGACGAAAAGCATTGGATAAAATCGGGAATTGAATATGTTGATGGAGTTTACAATTTTAGTACAGTTGTAACTAATGATTATAGTAGTTGGGGAGTTGTTGCTTTGCAAGAAAAACCTGAATTTATTTGGATAAAAGCAATACGAAGAATAGATGCAGTAGAAATATCATATTCGTTTGATGGTAAAAAATATCAGATGAGTAGTTTGGCTTATTTTCCACAGAATAAACCTGCAATGGTTGGGATGATGGCTGCAAGTCCTGATGGAGACGGTTTTAAAGCGATTTTCGAGAATTTCAAAATTAAACATCTAGCCGATGAGCGACGCTTGAAATGGTTGGAAGA
>JADGDT010000092.1 GCA_016744755.1 Ichthyobacteriaceae bacterium
CACTTAGTTTACATTTGTAACAATGTTGTTTGTTACAAATGTAAACAACACTAAAGTTGCTAATTGTAAACAGTTGTTTTACTTTTGACCAAACACACATTTAAAATACAAAAATGGAATTCGAAAAATTATATCATTCAGTTGTAGAACAAAAAATTTCATCCAGATTAATTAAGCACTCTGTAGTAAAACAATTATCTCTCAGTTTGAGTAATAATTTCAAAATAGATGAAATTGGTAAAAGTGTTTTAGGAAAAAAAATATTTTCTATTAAATTCGGAAATGGAAAACGAAATATTTTGCTCTGGTCTCAAATGCACGGAAACGAACCAACTGCTACAGGCGCAATATTTGATTTATTAAACTACTTTGATAAATATAGAGATGGCGATTTAGTATCTAAGCTAGAAAATGATTTTACATTTACATTTATACCTATGCTTAATCCAGATGGAGCTAAAGCTTGGACTAGAGTAAATGCTTTAAATATAGATTTGAATAGGGATGCTGTTGCAATCCAAGCTCCCGAAAGTAAGATATTGTGGAGCTTGTTGGAAGAATTGAATCCAGAGTATTCATTTAACTTACACGATCAGCGAAATATATTTAATGTAGGCGACACAAACAAAACTGCAACTATATCTTTCTTATCGGCTTCGTTTGACGAATCAAGAGCTATGAACGACGATAGAGTACTTACCATGTCGTTGATTGCAGGCATGAACGATGCTGTACAAGAATTAATTCCAGGCTGTGTTGGCAGGTATACCGATGAATTTTATCCTACTGCTACTGGCGATAATTTACATAAACAAGGCTATAAAAATATTTTGATAGAATCTGGAACATATCCTAATGATCCTGAAAGACAAATAACACGTAAAGCTAATTTCATTGCCCTTTTGGAAGCATTTAAGCTGATTTCTGAAGGTGTAAAACCTAATAGGGTAGATGATTATAATTATATACCTAACAATGGTAAAAAGTTTTTCGATTTGATTATTCGTAATGTATCAATTAACCTTAATATATCCACAAGTATTGTAGATTTAGGAATTATGTTCAACGAGAAACCAAATGAAGATTACACAGAGATGGAGAATCATGCTAAGATTCAAAATATAGGAGACTTGTCTCAGTACTTAGGCTTAGTGGAAATTGATGCTTTGGAAGATAATTATAGAGATGAGATTAAGAAATATGCAATCCTTAATCAAGAAGCTACTTTTACAGTTGGAGATATTGAGATTGTAAATGGTGTAATTATTTAAATCATTTATTTTGCCACTAATTTAATGGGTAATATAAATTTAAGTCATCTCTATCGACAATAGGAATGGAGAGATCTTCTCATTGATAGAAGAGATTTCTCCATTCCGCAAGCTACAGTTGAAATGACTAATAATAAATTTTCATTAAAATAACAGTAGAACCAAATAAATTGGGCAAAAAAAGGCAGTATCAATCTAATGATACTGCCTTTCTGATATTGAACATTTTCTATCCTCTCTTTTTTGTAAAATATCCTCTAGTTATTGCAACTCTAGGCTCTTCTTCTATTTTTTTATAATCTGTTGCTATGTACCTCTCTCCGTGCTGACTTATATCTAGTCCTATTTCTTCTTCTTCTTTTCCTACTCTTAATGGAGATATTTTATCCGTTATTTTAAATAGAACGTAAGCTCCTCCAAAAGTGAATATACTAACACCTATTAATGCACCCATGTGAATAAAGAAAGATACATAATCACCATAAATTAAGCCTACATCTTTGGCAAAAATTGCAGTTAATACCATACCCGAAATTCCTCCTATACCATGGCATGGAAAAACATCTAAGGTATCGTCAAGTCCTTTTTTGTTTTTATAATATAGAGCAACATTACTAACCATAGAACCTGCAAATCCAATAAACACACTTTGTCCTAATGTTACATAAGCAGCACCAGGTGTAATAGCTACTAAACCTATAACTGCACCAATTGCAGCTCCTACAGCCGATACTTTTCGCCCCATTACTCTATCGTACAATATCCAAGACAACATACCCGAAGCCGAAGCTAAAGCAGTAGTCCCAAATGCTAAAGCAGCATCTTTATTTGCTCCTAAAGCAGATCCTGCGTTAAAACCAAACCATCCGAACCAAAGCATTCCTGTACCTAATAATATGAATGGAATATTTACAGGGTTGTGTTGTTCATTACTATCTTTAAGTACTCTACGTTTTCCAAGAATTATTGCTCCAGCCAAAGCAGCATAACCTGCAGACATATGAACTACAGTTCCTCCTGCAAAATCAAGAATACCTATTTTTCTAAGTATTCCTTCTGGATGCCAAACCATATGAGCCAAAGGAGTGTAAATAAATATGGAGAAAAGCACAATGAAAATTAGATAACTGTCAAATTTAATTCTTTCGGCAAAGCTTCCTGTTATAATTGCTGGGGTGATAATAGCAAATTTCAACTGGAACATTGCAAATATTAAGAAAGGAAAAGTAGGAGCGAAGTCAGTATGAGGTGATAAGCCCACATTCCTAAACATAAAATATGTAAATGGATTACCAATAACTCCTCCAATATCGTCGCCAAACGATAAACTAAAACCAACTACTACCCATATTATACTAACAACTCCTAAAGAAATAAAGCTTTGAAGCATTGTAGAAATAATATTTTCTTTAGAAACCATTCCTCCATAAAAAAACGATAATCCAGGTGTCATAAAAAACACTAATACCGTTGCCGTTAACATCCACGCTGTATCGGCACCATTTATTGGTAAATCATTTTCTATATTACTAGTAGGAATAATAAATATTCCCATAACAATCAGAGAAAGCACCAATATTAAAATTTTCTTAGTTCTACTCATGAATCTTGTGTTAATTCCTATATCTGCACTTAATTATAGGGGTGTTGTGTTGATTTTATAAATATTTTGACAAATATATGTAAAAAAATAGGGGGTAATTTGTTTTTTAGATACATTTTACTTGATAATTATGAAAAAACAATATAATAAATGAATAAAATATGATAATAATAAAAACTATACCTTAATATTGAATTAATTCATATTTTAATATCAACTCATATAATGTATCAATATCAAAATAGTGTATTATGGTTGTATAATACACGCAAAAATGTTTATATGATTCTAAATCAAAAGTTTACAACATCTCAGTACTTACAAATAAACACAATAGGTATTTTACTTTTATACTTTCAAATTTATTATTTTCTATTTTCACACTATATCACTACATAGTTTGCGTTTTATTCAGTATTAAAGCTAAATATTTTGTAATTTCGTAAAATATACTAATTTTGCAATCATAAAGTGTAAAACAAACACAACTAATATTTTTAAATATGGCTTCAATATATCAATTAGATGAAATAGATAATCAAATTCTAGAATTACTTATAGAGAATACTAGAATGCCTTATACTGAAATTGCTAAGAAATTGATTATTTCAGCAGGTACAGTTCATGTACGTGTTAAGAAAATGGAAGAAGCAGGAATTATAAGAGGTACTTCTCTAAGTATTGATTATGGCAAGATGGGATATTCATTTATTGCATATGTTGGCTTGTTTTTGTCTAGAACTTCAGAGACTCAAGAAGTAATAGATAAACTAAAGGACATTCCATTTATTACAGTTGCACATATTACTACAGGTAAATTCAATATTTTCTGTAAAGTTAGAGCTAGAGATACTTCTCATGCAAAAGAAATTATTTTCTTGATAGACGATATAGATGGAGTTGCTAGAACTGAAAGTATGATTTCAATGGAGGAATCCATTAACGATAAAAATAGATTGATGCATTCAATATTCAGATAGTCAGCAATTTAAGAGATTAATAGTTGAAAAGGCTAACAAACAGTGATGTTTTGTTAGTCGTTTTTTTTTCAACCACATCTAAAAAACACCCCCAATAGACACTGGGTTGTGTAGTTTAGTGACTATAGAAAAGTCCGCTAATTGACCAACCGTCAATTTGAACATGTTAGAAACCCGTGTTTTTGTATAATTTCAATTTGTCTTTGCGTATAAGAATAATGATTAAGGTATACAAAAGAAAAATGTCCGATTCTAAATTTCAATCGGACACTAATGATAATAGATCTGTCCCGTCCTGAAATAGCATTACACAAAAACAGTAAGTTATGGTAACACTAGGAAAACATGTATGTAAAATGCACACAAAAATACTACTCATTATCATTTAAGCTACAAGTTGTCCAGGAATCTTGTCCTAGAAATAAAGTAGCTATCTAATTTTTCTTTTTAGTAAAGAGACAAAAAATATCCCAAAATTAAAAAATAACCTTGGGATATTACTTAGTTCCACATTCGACTAGATTACTTCTGAAAGTGCCTACCTAAACAAGTATATTATTTTCCTTTATCTTATGCCCTGAAACAGCGTAGTAAATAAGGTACACCTCACAAACAGCAACAATAATCCAAGTTAATTCCCATCCGCCTATCATATCGGCAGCAACACCTTGAAACCATGGAATAATAGCACCACCTGCAACACCTATCATCAATGCTCCAGAACCTTTTGCTGTGTAAGCTCCAAGTTTATCAATTGCCAATGCAAATATCGCACCCCACATTATTGAGTGCATTAATCCAATACCTACCAAGAACCAAGGATTATCTGTAGCCATTGAAATAATTACAAGAAATAACGAAATTGTAGCAGTGAAAAGTAATTGCTTTTGCGCAGCGACTTTAGATAGAAAAGAACCAAATAATCTACCTACAAGCATGCCTCCCCAATACAAAGCTGTCATTGTTGCATATAATTCTTTGTCAAACCCTAAACTCTTTGCATAAAGTGTGATATTAGATCCAACAGCAACTTCAACTCCAACGTAAACAAAAATACCAACTACACCTAGTTTAAGGTGATTGAAACTCCAAATACTTCTTGTAAGTTTCGTAATATCTACTGTATCACCTCCTCCAACATTTGGTGTAGGTAAATGTAATTTCTTAACTACTCCAGTAAGTACACCCACAACCAAAATTAAAATAGAAAGAGGTAATAATAGTTGGGCAACTTCAGGAATTGATCCTCCGAATACAACGTAAGCCACAAAGAAAGGAGCAATTGTAGTACCAATAGAATTCAACGAACCACCTATATTTGCTCTTGTTACTGCAGACGTTCCTGGAACTTCTGTTACAAGTAAAAATGGATTAATTACTGTTTGAAGAATTGCTAGTGCCGATCCTAATACAAATGATCCTAAAAGAAAGATGAAGAAAGCAACAGGTATTGCTGCACCACTAATTTCTATGGTACCTGTATTTGATACATATGCTGATAATGCTTCTATGCCTAAACCAAGAATAAGAACAAACAAACCTCGTACAAGTGTTCCTTTATATCCAATGGTATCAGCCCATTTTGATGCTGTTGAGCCCAAGGCAGGATAACCCATGAAAAATGCGAACGTTATAAGTGTTGCCAAAGTGTTTTTCAATGCACCTGCATCAGATAATAATGCCTCTTGTAGTGGAGTTTGAAATTGTTGATTTACAACTGTAAGAAATCCTACAATAAACATTAGGCCAACCATTATTAAAAATGGTCCAGTGTGGTTACTTTTATTATTACTCATTATATTTCAACTTTAATTGATCCTTTAGATCTGATAAATAATTTATGACAGTTTCCTTCACCAAAAGTATTCTCTAGTGTAGAAATATATTCTTCTAATTTATTGTTGGGTACAAATGCTTGAATAGTTCCTGCAAATCCACCTCCGTGAACACGCCATGCACCAGATCCTTTTAGTACTAATTCACTTAAGGCTAACCCTAATGCAACTCCTTGTTCAGCCATATTGCTATCGAAATTTTCTTGAGTTTGAGCATAGATATTCTGATTGTACATGTATGAACTGTTTCCAGAATCAATAACTAACCCAAGAAATTTCTCGAAATTATTAGACTCTAAAGCTTCTACTTCGTCAACAACTCTACTATTTTCTACTTGAAAATGTATAGCTCTTAGTATTGCTCTATCACCTACATTTTTGCGGATATTTGGAATGTTATCAACTACTTTTTTCAAAGAAAGCGGACGTAATACCTCTTCTCCAAGCTCTTTAGCCACAGCTTTCATTTCACCAGGTAAAAGAGCATACTCACTGTCTAAATTTGCATGACTACCACCTGTATCAGTAATAACTAAAGAATATCCTGTTTTAGCAAAATCAAAATCTAGAGCTTTTACAATAGGGTTCTCAGCATCTTTAAAATCAATAGTAATAAATCCTCCAACCGAACAAGCTGTTTGATCCATTAATCCACAAGGTTTACCAAAGAAATTGTTCTCTGCCCACTGTCCAATTTTAGCATTTTCAACTGGATCTAATTTACCATCGTTAAAAAGGTGACTAAACATAGCTCCAATAAGTACTTCAAAAGAAGCTGAAGAACTCAATCCCGATCCTTCTGGTACACGGCCTTCTATTACTGCATCAAAACCTCCAATCTTGTATCCTAGCTCTTTCAAGCGGAAAGCAATTCCTTTTACTAAAGAAGTAGAAGTTGAAAATTTAGATTCATCAATTGTTAAATCATTTAAATCTACTTCAAACTCAGGATAGCCCTCTGATGTAATTTTTATAGTATTGGTATTGTTTTTAGTAGCAACAGCAATATTATCTAGATTAACTGCACCTGCTAATACTCTTCCAAGTTGATGATCGGTATGGTTTCCACCTACTTCTGTCCTTCCTGGTGAGCTGAATACTTCAACATCATCACCTTTATATTTTGAAGAAAATTTGTTTAAGATGTTGATATATCGCTCAGTTTGCTCTTTAATTACCTTTGCGTCATCACCATATAATTCACTAAATACAGGTATTGATCCTGAATTTAGTTTTTCTATAAGTATTTCTATATTTGCCATTTTCATATTTTTGATTGTTAGTATTATAATTGTATTTTTATTTCAAAGAGTAGTGAGTATCATCTAGTTCCCTAAGTCGTTTTGCACTAAACTCTGCGGTGATATCTCGTTGAGGATTACCAAACATTTCGTACCCAACCATGAATTTTTTTACTGTTGCTGAACGTAACAATGGTGGATAAAAACTCATATGCCAGTGGTAGCTATCGTGATTACCTCCATCTGTAGGAGCTTGGTGAATTCCGGATGAATAAGGGAATGAAATTTCGAAAAGGTTGTCGTACTTAACAGTTATGTTTTTTATTGCTTCAGCAAATGCTTTTTTCTCAGAAAAATTCATCATAGATATATCTTTCATCATACGTTTAGGAACTATCATTGCTTCATAAGGCCATACTGCCCAAAAAGGAACAATAACTAAGAAATGTTCATTTTCAAAAACTATTCTTTCCTTTTCTTCCATTTCAATCTTGATGTAGTCAGCTAGTAAACCAGAACCTTTTTCATCAAAATGCAATTTTTGTTGAATCACTTTCTTATAATTCTCAACAGGAACAGTTTTTTGCGACCATATCTGCCCATGAGGATGTGGATTTGAGTTACCCATAATGTCTCCCTTGTTCTCGAAAATTTGCACGTGATTTATATTCTCTTTAGCTCCAAGTTCGGTGTACTGTTCTATCCAAGTATCAACAACACCTACAATAGATTCTTCTTCCATTTGAGCTAGAGTAAGGCTGTGATCCGGAGAAAAATTTATTACTCTACAAATACCCGATTCGCTTTCTGCTTTAAGTAGTCCACCTTTATTTATACTTCCTTCAGGAGCATTAGGCAATAGTGCTGCAAAATCATTATCAAATACAAAAGTGCCTTTGTAGTTTGGGTTTTTATGTCCGCCAATCCTTGTATTTGTAGGGCATAAATAACAGTTTTCGTCATATGTAGGACGTCTCTCTGTTGTTAGTTTTTCAACTTTACCCAACCAAGGACGTTTAGTACGATGAGGAGAAACTAATATCCATTCTCCTGTTAAAATATTATACCTTCTATGTGGATGCGATTCAAAATCAAAATTATCTGACATAACCATTGTTTTTATAAAATAAGGATAAATAGAGAATTCAAATACTTTTTAAAACTTTAAACTCTATATTTAAACTCCAATTGTGTTTGTTAATTGACCATAATTCAGTCGTTGAACTTTAATATTTAATCAATAAATTATCCTAACGAAATTATCATTTAATATTATTTGTTACACGAATGTGCTTTGGTTATAAATTCTATATGTTGAAATAACGTTACCGATTACGTTATCGGTAATCTATTTTTTTTATATTTGACTTTCCAAATAGGGAAGTATTTTCATCAAAATCATTCTTGCAATATGAAAAAGCATATAACTATAAAAGATTTAGCTCTTAAACTTAGTGTTTCCGTTTCTACAGTATCTAGAGCATTAAGGAATGCGCCTGATATAAATCTAAAAACTAAAGAAGCTGTTTTGAGACTTGCTGAAGAATTGGATTACGAACCAAATGCACTTGCTAAAAGTTTGGTACAAAAAAGAACCCATCTTATTGGAATAATTGTACCTGAGCTAGATATGCAGTTTTTTTCTTCGTCAATTAGAGGAGTACAAGAGGAGGCATATAAAAGAGGTTATAATGTGCTAATTGCTCAGTCTAACGAAGATTATGAGTTGGAAGTTGAAAATATAAAATCTATGGTTGCTAGTAGATTAGATGGATTGATTGTTTCTTTATCTCGTAAAACAAAAGACTTTTCGCATTTCGATAAGATTATAAGAAGAGGTATTCCTTTAGTATTGTTCGATAGAACGTCAAAGAACATTGATTCATCAAAAGTAGAAGCAGATGGGGTAGAGGGAGCATATGCTGCTACAGAACATTTAATAGAGCAAGGATATAAAAGGATAGCCCACTTGGGAGGCCCCAAAAATCTTGAGATATCTCAAAAGAGGCTTAAAGGTTTTATGGATGCCATGAAAATAAATGATATGCCCATTAATGAGGAATATTTAATTACTTGTGACCTATCAAGAGAAGATGCAAGGTTAAAAGCCACTGAATTAATGTCGTTGCAAAAGCCACCAGATGCCATTTTTGCAATTAATGATCCTATTGCAATAGAAGCAATGAAAGTAATAAAAGAAATAGGGTTGAATATACCTTTCCATGTTGGTATGATTGGTTTTAATGATGAGCCTATTTGCGAGCTTCTCGAACCTAAATTGAGTTCTGTTAATATTCCTACAATTAAAATGGGGCATCATGCAGCTCAAATTCTTATTGATCAAATCGAAGGAGATAATACCCGAATAGTTCATGAAGTTCTACCATGTAATCTTGTAATCAGAGAGAGCTCTAATAAGAGAGGATTCATAAAACAGAATAAAGTTAGCGTATAAAGTACATCCTATATTTACATAACCCTAATTATACATAATTAACATATACAAGTTTTTTTATATGTTTTTGTTGTAGTAGTTTATTTTATTGATAATCAAGTATTTATGATATAGTTTATTTATTGATAATGATGAACTAATTAGAATATATGATAAAGTGTAGTTTTTACACTATTTTCGGCAACGTTTCCGTTAACGTTATTTCGATTACTAACAAGTATTTCAAATCCCCATAATACACCTCAGTGCATATTAGCATTATTTTTACTAAAGATTAAATAACAACAATCAAACTAATTTTTAATTTATTTAAAGTTATGAGGCTAACTAATACATTTATTTTGGCCTTTATGTTATTAACATTTGCTAATGCAAATAATTTGGATGCAAAAACGAAAGAAATTTTGTTAAGCGATTCAAACATTAGTATTGAGCAAGATAATGGCATTGAGGTAAAAGGAACAATAACCGACGGCAATGGAGAAACCATGCCTGGAGTTAGTGTTTACGTAAAAGATTCTGCACTGGGAACAGTGACAGACTTCGATGGTAATTATTCTATAACTGTAGAAATTGGTCAAACAATTGAAGCTAGCTTTATGGGATACACTACTTTTTCAGCAGTATATAATGGAGAGAATCCATTGGATATTGTTTTAGAAGAGGATGCATCTCAACTTGATGAAGTTGTAGTAATAGGTTATGGAACACAAAAGAAAGCAAACATAACGGGTGCTGTAGCTGTTGTTGATATGGAAGAACTTCCTGTTAAATCTCCAACAAATACTGCTGAAATGTTGCAAGGTTCTGCGCCAGGAGTTCAAGTGTCTAATTCAGGTGATCCAGGAGCTGGACCAGTAATTCGTATTCGTGGATTGAATTCATTTGGAAACAATAACCCTCTTTTTGTAGTTGATGGAAATCCTACAGCTGATACAAGAGATTTGAATCCAAGAGACATTGAATCTATACAAGTACTTAAAGATGCATCAGCAGCGGCTATTTATGGTTCGCGTGCAGCAAATGGAGTTATACTAGTTACCACTAAAAAAGGTAAAGGAGAGATGACAGTTGATTTTGATGCTAGATATGGAATGGATAGTACTCCAAAAAATATTGATATGTCTAGTGCATCTGAGTTTGCTACTATAGATAATATGGCTCACGACAATGCAGGACTACCTCATATTCCTAGTTCGGATATGGTTTTAGCAGATCCTAACTCTATGCCTAATACCGATTGGCAAGGGTATTTGATAAGACCAGGAGTAGTTCAAGACTATAACTTATCTATATCAAAAGGAGATGACAATAGTTCTTATCGTTTTGCTTTAGGGTACTTTGATAAAGAAGGTATTGTAATAGGTTCTGAATTTGAAAGAATTAATTTAACATTTAGTTCAACTCACAAATACAAGAAATTCAATTTTGGTGCAAATATCCGTTTAGCTTATTCAAATGGTAGCGATGTTATTGGTACTCCATTTATGGATGCTTTACAAGCTTTACCTAATGTAGCTATTTATAATTCTAATAATGTTGGAGGTTATGGTACGGGTGATGCAATGAACCCTACTTATTTTACAAATCCAGTAGGTTTACAAGAAACAAATATCAACAATGCATACACTTACAAAGCATTAACGAATATTTTTGTAGAGTATGAGATTACAGATTATTTGAAATATAAATTTAATACTGGAATTGATGTATCTCAACAAAATTTTATAGGAAGACATAAGGAAGCATACCTTAGATATTTAGATGGGCCTGTTTCTTCTTTAGCAGAGAATAACAATAGATGGTTAAATTATACTTTCACTCATACTTTAACTTTTAATAAAGAGTTTGGAGAACACAATATTAGTGCAGTAGCAGGAGTTGCATACGAAGGTAATAAGCATAGATTTTCTAATGCTTATGGCGAAGAAATGGCAAAAGATGGAGCAGGAAATTATTTTTGGGTACTAAATGCTGCTCAAAATAATCAGAAAGTTGCTGGAGCTGCTTCAGAAACAGGCTTGTATTCAGGTTTTGCACGTGTAAATTACGAGTATGCTAATAAATATTTACTACAAGTTTCTGGTCGTGCAGATGTTTCTTCTCGATTTGCAAAAGATAATAGAACAGCATTCTTTCCTGCGGTATCTCTAGGTTGGAAAATGCAAGAGGAAGGATTTATGGAAGATCTAGAATCAGTTTCTACTCTTAAGCTAAGAGGATCATATGGTCAGTTAGGTGGTCAAGAATTAGGAGCTTATGATTATCAAGGGTATATCAATCCTAATGTAAATTATGTTTTAGGAGAGAGTCAAGAGATGCTTAATGGTGCTACTCAAATAAGAATTGCAAATGAAGATATTAAGTGGCAAACAACAACTACTTCTAATATTGGTATTGATTTCGGATTCTTACAAAACAGAATAACGGGTAGTGCAGAATATTACATTTCAGATACAGAAGATGCAATTCTTCCAGTAGATTTAGCTCCATCTTCAGGAAACTATGGAGGAAATCCTTTTCAGAATATTGGTACAATAAGAAACTCAGGATTTGAGTTTGCTATTGGATATAAGAATCACGATAATGAGTTTAAGTATAGTTTAAATGCAACTGTTGGAACTCTTAAAAATGAAGTTAAAGATTTAGGAGAACTAGGACAGATTGCAGGAAACTTAACAATGACTCGTCCTGGACACGCTATAGGTACTTTCTATTTACGTGAGACAGATGGAATATTTCAAATAGGAGAAGAAGCAGAAGCAGCAATGCAAGGTGCTTATCCCGGAGATGTTAGATTTGTTGATGCCGATGATAATGGAGCAATAAATGACGATGATAGAGTAATGATGGGTAATCCTTTCCCTAAAGCCGATTTAGGTTTCAGTGCAAGGTTCGAATACAAAGGTTTTGATTTATCAATGTTCTTTTTCTCACAGCTAGGGCATGATATCTTTAATGGATCTGCATGGTGGATGGATAGATCGGACGATAGATTTAATAGACCAGCAGGCTATGCTCCTTGGACCCCTGAAAATCCTTCTCAAACTACACCTATTGCAATTATGGGTTCTGCAGGGTCAAGAAATTTTTACATCAATCAAGATAGATATCTTGAAGATGGAGATTATTTGAAACTTAAGAATTTAGAACTTGGTTATACTTTACCGTCATCAATAATGAGTAAAGCAGGTTTTAAGAAGCTTAGAGTTTATTTCTCGGGACAAAACTTATTTACTTTAACTGGGTATTCTGGATGGGATCCTGAGGTAGTAAATTCATGGATTTTAGAAAGAGGTGTTGATTGGGGAGCTTTCCCTAACCCACGTACTATTTCTTTTGGTGTTCAAGCTAAATTTTAATCCAAAACAGAAAGAAGATGAAATTTATAAAAAAATCAATTATAGCATCACTAGTAGGAATTCTTACTATAGGAAGTATTACTTCTTGTAAGAAACTAGATGATATGACAAACCCTAATGAATCTACAGCTGATACATTTTGGGTTAGCGAAGAGTCAGCAGTAAAAGGTACTAATACCATTTATGCTGCATTACAAAGACTAGGAACTTACCGTAGATGGATGTTCTTTGTTACAGATGCAAGTTCCGATTTAGGGATGAGTACAAGTCCATGGACAGATTTATCTAACGTGCCAAAATTTAAATACACTGATTACAACTTTGTAGTTAACTATGAAGTATGGCAAGATCATTATAGAGGAATTTTTAGAGCTAATCAAGTTCTAAAAAATGTGCCATCTATAGATATGGATGAGCAACTAAAAAATAGATTGCTTGGAGAAGCTAGGTTTTTAAGAGCTACATATTATTACAACTTAGTTAATTTATGGGGAAATGTTCCTTTAGCTACAGAGTTAAATACGGGAGGTAATCAACTTAGTGGTTATCCACAAGAAGGAATTCCATCTGTATGGGCACTTATTGAAGAAGATTTAACTTTTGCTTTGGCAAATCTTCCTGAAAGTTATGATGCTGCAAATACTGGTAGAGCTACAATGTGGGCAGCAAAAGCACTACTTGCTAAGTCGTACATGCAACAAAATAAAACTGCTGATGCATTACCTTTATTAGCTAGTGTAGTAAACGACGGTCCTTTCAGTCTTACTGCTGATTTTAAAGATAACTTCCGTCATGATACTGAGAATAATTCAGAGTCAATTTTCGAAGTTCAGTTTAGCGATGAATTTGTAAGAGGATGGGATCAAGATGGTTCTGCCACTTCTTCATTAGGATCAAACAGAGCACGTTTTTGTTCGCCAGTAGGTTGGTCAGATATTGAAGCTACATCTTGGTATGTAGAAACTTTCAAATCTTTAGGAGATCCTAGAATTGCTGCTACTTATGTTTACGATAACCCAGATGAGTTATACTATGGATTAACATACAACGATTTGCCTAGATCAGGCGGTAGAGTTAGTAACTGGTTTAATAAATATCTTAGA
This sequence comes from Ichthyobacteriaceae bacterium, assembly GCA_016744755.1. GTDB lineage: Bacteria > Bacteroidota > Bacteroidia > Flavobacteriales > JADGDT01 > JADGDT01. The sequence goes on from JADGDT010000092.1 coordinate 13,851, forward strand.
TCATATTATAAAGATGTAGAAGGAGAAAGAGATGATGATTCTCCTATTAATTACAGAGTAATACGTTTAGCAGGTATAAAACTACTTTATGCCGAGGCATTGATGAACTCAGATGAGGCAGCTGCATTAGCAC
>JADGDT010000211.1 GCA_016744755.1 Ichthyobacteriaceae bacterium
AACTCACTGTCATATGTCCATACATTTATAATTACTCTATCTATAGCAGATGATTTAATTTTGAATCCTAATGATCCAGATTCTCCTGCTTTTATTTCGGGTATATATAGTGGATATATTCTAGTAGGAATATCTTCTCCAAGAAATTTTTCGACATCTATATACGGTGGAATAGAATCAAATTTCTCAACTAAATTGTTATTATATACATATTCAGGATATTCAATTTTTAAACCACCCTTAAGTTTCATAATAGTTTTATCTGGGTCTGTAATTGAAATCCATATTTGCTGATTCTTTAGATTAGTAACACCCTGATTCTTGTATTTTATGTTGAAATCTTGCCATCTGTTTGGCAAATAAGACTTGTTCTGTATGGGCCAAATAGAAAAATCTCCACTTTCAGTACTATTAACTTCTTTAACTTCAATCTTATCTTCAAGAATAATAGGTTCGTATCCTTCATTATTTAATGTTACTACCCATTCTCCTATTTCTTCATCTCTTAAGAAGAATACAGCTTCTATTATTCCTCCATTTATTTTAGAAACTCTACTAGCATCAATAACCTTCCCTGCTCTGCTAATATTTACTGTAGATGATTCTTTTGCATTTGGGTTGTATATTGTCAATGTATTTTTTCCATTGTTTGCTATTGCTTTTGGTGTAATATCTGTATAACCTCCCATTACAATTTCTTTTTCCACAATATGCTGTCCTCCTTGGTTTTGTATTCCAAGAGCAACAGTAAGTAATCCTACTTCTTCATCACTACTGGGTTCGTATTTAGGATTTTTCTTAGATGATGTAAATACAGTATTATTATCCTTCTTTATTATCCATTCAAGTACCACGTTATCTTGTGTTTCTGGTATGTAATTAAAAAATAATTCCCCTTGATTTTCTTTATAACTAAAATCGCCTCTTGGCTCCTCATAGAATTTTGCCTGCAATTTGTATTTACCTCCGTTATGGTTAGGTAAATAAGGATTATTAGAAATACGTAAATAATACGTGTTATTCTTGTCTAAGTGTAAATAATGAAAAGAACTTACAACCTTCTCGAAATATGGAGGCATTACAACTTTTCTTTTAGTTGTATTATCTATTTTTACTGGGTTCAAATTCCTACTTCCAATCATCTCGGTAGAATCTTCGTCAAATAGAGTTAACGTATATCCTATTTTATCCTCAAAAGAATCAGTTAATTCTATTCTTCCATTCTCAGGGACTACAAATTTGTAAATATCAACATCTGCAACTTCTCCATGATAAAAGCCTAAAACTCCTTCGTTCACTTCAGTAAAACTTAAATTAGGAGCATCTTTAAAATAATTATCACTAGCACTATCTATTTCCGTAGGCTCTAGGTTAAATGAGTTTTTAAATGAATAACTCAAATCCTCCGTTAGTTCGGCTTGACGTAGAATAACTATATGAAATGTACCTATAGATATTGGGATATACTCTCCCATTTTTACACCTTGATTATTTTCAAGAATTAGAAATAATAAGTCTGTTTCAAAAGTAGTATTATCTTCCGTTGAGAAAGAGATATATCCATTCTCTGTTATTTCAATCTCATAATAATCCTGTATTTCATCTGTAGTAATTGTACCATTAACTTTTGAATTTATAGTTATTAATGTAGATTCTCCCTCACTATTGTTTGGTTCTATTTCTGAAGATTCACTTAATGTATTTGAACAATCATTCTCGTCAACTGCAAAATGTGTATGACTATCAATATTAATCCAGTTATGCTCGGAGTACATTGGATTTAAAACATAAATACAGTTTAGGTTAGGATTGCTACTAGCGTCTAAATCTACACCTGTTGGCTTTAATCGTAAATCTAATAAACTCAAGTTATTATTATTAGAACAATTTATGTCTTCTATATAAGTATTACTCCTAAAATCTAACGATGTAAAATTATTGTAGCTACAATCTATTGTTTGTAGATTTATATTATTGGACAAATTAACACTAGATATGTTATTATTATTAATATAAACCTTACGTAATTTCTGATTTGCTGAAAAACTTATATTGGTTAGAGAGTTGTTATTAAGCTTTAGAGTATCAATATCTACTAGATTACTTATATCAATATTGCTTAGTTGATTATTGTTTAACGACAAATATGATAGTTTATTTTTTAAACTAAAATCTATGTTTGATATCTGATTACCATCACCATTTAAATAAACTAATTTCTCTAGATTTAAGATGTTTAATGAAGTAAGTTGGTTATTGTTTATAACTAAACCTTCTATTCTAGAAGATGTAGATAAATCTATATTACTTAAATTATTTTGGGAACAAACTAAACTTGTAAGCATTGTACATGTAGATATATTCAAATTTGAAATAGTATTATCATTACATGAAATTTGTTGGAGTTTTCTATTTTTAGAAAGATCTAAGTTCGATATATTGTTATTATTACACAACAGTAATTCAAGATCAACTAAACTGTCTATTTTAAGAATTGAGATATTATTATTACTGCAATTTAGGGTTTTTAGAGATCTGAAATATTCTATTCCTGTAAGATCATTTATATTTGAGTTTGAAACATCTAAGGCTTCTATTTTTGAGATATTACTAATCAAAACCTTACCATCTTGTTGAGAATCAAAACCTAAATTTATTAATTTATTCTCAAAATTTATATCCGTAATAGATGTGTATAAGTAGTTGTCACATTCACTATTACTTGTTACAAAATTAGATGTTAAATCGAATTCCCAATTGTTTTTTGCATAGTTTATATTATCAACAAAAATACACGTAAGATCAGGATTTCCTTTTGAATTGAATGATTCAATAGAAGAGTTCTTATCGTTCTTGACATCAATGCTTGTTAGATTATTATCACTACAAATTAATGTTTTGATATTATCATTATTTGAAAAATCCAGTTCAATTATTTTATTATTGTAGCAAATTAATTCTTCTAAATTTGGATAATAATAAGGTAATAGGTACTCGATATTGTTATTAGATATGTTAAGGAT
>JADGDT010000212.1 GCA_016744755.1 Ichthyobacteriaceae bacterium
GAGTTATGAGTTATGAGTTATGAGTTATGAGTTATGAGTTATGAGTTATGAGTTATGAGTTATGAGTTATGAGTTATGAGTTATGAGTTATGAGTTATGTATACAAAATTAAACCTTTTTAACTTAAAACTTCCAAACTCTACTGACTCAAAACTTAATTTAGATAAACCCATCTTTTTCTTCATCAAAAGCATCCTTATCAATTAGATAAATATCCTCAAAATCGTTCTTCTCTTTACTAATAGAATCACTTTTTGATGACGATGAAGTTAAAAAACTATAAAATACTATTCCTAAGAAAATTATTACTGCTATAAAAATTGCCATATTTTTAGATTTTATAAATTATTATCATACACTACGCTATTATTTATCTATTTTGATACTACTGCTAGTTTTCTTTTCTTAATCTTACTCTCAACTACACTGGGTATTATCATTGCGAAAAGAATAACAGAAACACCTGTCCATTGTATACTTGAAACCATTTCGCCTAACACTAAACTTGAAGCTAGAACTGCAACAGGCAACTCAGTAGCATTGATTATAGAGCTTAACCCCACTCCTATTTTAGGAATACCTACTGCAAACAAAAATGGTGGTATTACTGCACCAAACAATGCCAATGGAATTCCATAAACTAGAAATCCTTCTGAAATTGCGCCGTTAAATAAAAATATTGGAGGATAAACAATTACTGTCAATAATGTTGCCCCTGTTAACATCCATGATGTTTTCTTAGCTGAAGAAATTTTTATTGTAGTTTTCCCATTAAAAAATATAAATAGTGCATATGCTACAGATGCGAGCAATCCATAAATAATACCTTTAGTACTAAACTCTTCTAATCCTGTTGTAAGAATTCCTGAAGCTAAAACAGTTCCTATCAACAATATAACTACTGATATTATCTTAGCCTTCGAGGGCATTTGTTTTTTTGAAATTGCTTCAAATAAAATACCTATCCAAGTAAACTGAAATAAAAGTAATATTGCAATTGAAGCAGGTAATAACTGTACCGATTGGTAATAAAAAATACTTGTTAATGCTACAGGTATACCCATCAACATTAAATTTATAGCTTCTGATTTGGTAGCGTTTATAGTTTTTGTTTTTCTCTCTGAAAAAAGAACGATTCCCCACAACATTATAACACCTATAAGCATTTGTCCGGAAGTTGCATCTGCTGCCGAAAAACCTGCGTCATAACTCAATTTTGCTATGGTAGATAATATTCCATAACTCGCTGCACCAAGAAAAACTAAAAAACTATATTTCATTTTATGATAAAAAAATAAATAATACTCTAAAAATCAATAAACTATACTTGACTACCTCAAAAAAGGCTAACGAAGATACATAAATCTATAAGCCATATCTTAAATAAATGACAAGAGGCTATAAATTACTTTTGAACTAAAATAACTACGAAACAGTATCCTAAAATTAATGTTACTATAAATAACAATTATCATACATTGGTTAATCAATTAAGTATTAAAATATACATTTGTAATAGTAGTAAAAGATCAAAAATATTTATAAATATGAACAAACAAGAAAAAGTAGATTTTGTAATTAATACACTAGAAGAGTTATACCCAAATCCTCCTGTACCTCTAGATCATTACAGTTCTTATACTTTATTGATTGCGGTTTTATTATCTGCACAAAGCACAGATATTAGGGTTAATGTTTATACCAAAATATTATTTGCTAAAGCTGACGTTCCAGAGGCGATGATAAGATTATCTATCGAAGAAATTAGAGAAATAATTAAACCTATTGGATTGTCTCCTCAGAAATCTAAAGCAATATGGAACTTATCTAAAATACTTATAGACAAACACAACTCCGAAGTTCCTCAGACCTATGAAGATTTGGAGGCATTACCTGGTGTTGGACACAAAACAGCATCGGTAGTAATGTCGCAAGCATTCGGATTTCCTGCTTTCCCTGTTGACACTCACATACACAGATTAATGTATAAATGGGGATTTACCAATGGTAAAAACGTAGAACAAACCGAGAAGGATGCAAAACGATTATTCCCAAAAGAAATTTGGAACGATCTACATATTCAGATGATAATGTACGGTAGAGAGTATTCTCCCGCTAGAGGTTTAAAACTAGAAAAAGATATTATTTTAAAAACTATTGGACGAAAAACGGTACTTAACGAATTGGAAAATAAGGATACGAAATAGTCTATTTAGATTTAAAGGCTCTACACTGAATATTGTGGAAATTTGAATAAATTACATTCTTAATAAAATGGTTCTACTGTTATTTTAATGGTTCTATCCTCATTTGTGTGGATTTTCTAATTTAGAATATTCGTCATGTTGAGCGTAATTTCCTTTGTGTAACAAAAGGAAATGTAGTCGAAACATCTATAGCTACAGTGATAACATAATGTGAGCTATTTTGTAATAGACTACATTCGGCTACGCTCAGTACAGACTTTTCGGCTTCGCTTTGGCTCCGCTCAAGGTGACGATTGTTCCACTACCCCGATAGCTATCGGGGAGAGGTAGAACCAATAAAATAAAAGATTAAGGGTTTAAAGGATTATAGGATTACTGTCCCTATTGTCTTTACTATGTAATCTTATAATCTAATTTTTACTCTAATACTTTTTTGTTTTCACCACAAATCAGGGTAGAACCAAAAACAGTATTAAGCACAAAGGGCTCAAATAATTTAACTAATACCAAATGCACTATGAAATGGCGTTTAAATAAATTGGAATATATTTTTCTTTATCAAAGCAAATTTCATCTGCATAGCCGTAGTTATGGATATTAAATTTAATGAAGAACCGAGCATGAACAATAATATAACAATATGGTATAATTATAATACATGCGAACACCATCTATCCAAAATATAAAAATATTATAGATGAAAAAGGAAAATAGAAACGATTTATAAATGTCATTTCATATTGTTTTTGGTATAAGTACTCAAAGGCTATATTTTCCTTTGAGTAAATCTCAG
>JADGDT010000093.1 GCA_016744755.1 Ichthyobacteriaceae bacterium
CCTTCGAGCAAACCATAAGCCGATGCATTTTCTTTTAAATCGAAAAGTAAGCCAGTCATACCTTCCTCAATTGCAATAAGAGCAAGTTTATTGGCATCTTTTTCAGACTCAACAATTATTCTTCTGTAGTTAACTAGAGACTGTGAGTTTTTGCCAGTATTACTAAGAATACTACAATTATCTTCAGCATTGTAAAAAGGATTAAATTTAAGTTGATTCAAGTTTTTCCAAACTAATTTTTTGTCAAAATCAGCCCCTTTCAAATCTACAGTAGCTTTATCTGTCCACTCCTGTTTAGTTGTAGGAGAGAAGTTATTGAAAAGCTGTTTACTTTTATTTCCCATAATTTTGTTTTTTTGGCCACCTTAACGGGCTATTCGCTATATCTTTTATTAATCGGAGTGCGACTTAAAGTCGCGCCCCGATTAATAAAAGGATGTCGCTACTATCCCTGGTGGAAATCATATAAACTTATTAATGTCTATTAAAAATCAAAAGTATTGCATACCTGCGAGTGTTGTATCAATACCCAAATATTCTATTTATCCGACTCTCGTAGGAGCTCCGCATCTACCTGCTTCGGCTCCGCTCAGCAACCCGAAACTAGAAACCCGAAACCCGAAACTCAAAACTCAAAACTCGAAACTCGAAACTCGAAACTCGAAACTCGAAACTCGAAACTCGAAACTCGAAACTCGAAACTCGAAACAAAAAATTTAAACCCCCATCAAACTACTACCGAATCTTTCGAAAATAGCTTTATCTAATTCTTCTCTGTTAGTGGGGTGAGCAATATCTCTAAGTGCTTTAGCACGTTGTTTTAGGTTTCTTCCAAATAACTCTGCAATTCCATATTCGGTAGCAACAAACCTAGCATGAGCACGAGTAGTAACTACTCCCGCTCCAGGTTTTAGCGATGGTACAATTTTAGAAACACCTTTTAGTGTAGTAGAAGTAACGGCAATTATTGGTTTTCCACCTTCCGATAGTGCAGCACCACGCATAAAATCCATCTGACCACCTACACCAGAGAACATTCTAAAACCTATAGAATCGGCACAAACTTGGCCTGTAATATCTATCTCAATAGCAGAGTTAATAGCTGTAACTTTTGGATTCTGACGAATTACTGCCGTGTCATTCACAAAAGCAATATCCCTCATTTCAATCTCTGGATTGTCATCCATAAAATCATATAATCTACGTGTACCCATTGCAAAACCAGAAACAATCTTGTAAGGATTCACTTTTTTCTTTGATCCATTTACAACACCTCTTTCTACTAAATCAACAATTCCCTCGGAGAACATCTCAGTATGAACACCCAAATCTTTATGGTTAGTAAGATAAGTAAGTACCGCATTTGGAATACCTCCAATTCCCATTTGTAGAGTAGAGCCATCGTCAATAATTTCGGCAATATTCTTTCCTATTTGTTTTTCTGCTTCCGATGGAGCAACAAATTTCATTTCGTGAATTTCTTCTGATATCTCTACGCAAGCATCAAAATTACGTAAGTGAACAATTCCATCTCCCATAGTACGTGGCATACGAGGATTAATTTGTGCAATTACCTTTTTACCTTTTTCTATTGCCGAAATAACAATATCAACAGATACACCTAAAGAACAGAAACCGTGCTTGTCTGGAGGAGAAACATTTACTAGTACTACATCTAAATCCATGTATCCTTGACGGAATAAACTAGGAATATCACTTAAAAAAATAGGAATATAATCAGCAGTAACACCTACCATTTTTCTGATGTTACCACCTATGAAAAAAGCATTTGTTTTGAAACTACCACTTAATTCTGTTGCAGTATATCCACATTCTCCTTCGGTGTGAAGGTGAACTATTTCTACATCTTGTAACTCTGATGAGCGTGCAACCATTTCTTTTACTAAAGCTTGTGGTGTTGCTGCTCCACCCTGTATTAATACTCTATCTCCAGATTTTATAAGCTTAACAGCCTCTTGAGCCGTCATTTTATTTGGTATGTTCATTATCTTTAATTTTTAGTTATACCCTTGATGGATATGGATTTTCTAATTTTGAATACCCGTCATATTGAGCGGAATCCCCATAATAAAATGAAGGGGATGTAATCGAAATATCTATGACAACATAGCTAATATTATGTTTTCTTTGTAATAGACCTTTCTACCTGCCTCGACAGTCAAGGCGGGCTTCGCTCAAGGTGACGATTGTTCCACACCAATTGTGGTAGTTCCTTTTAATTGAAAGCGTTACGCTAAAAAACTCAAAATTATACCCGCTGCTACTGCCGATCCTATTACGCCCGAAACGTTGGGAGCCATTGCATGCATCAATAAATAATTGTGAGGATCTGATTTTAATGCCTCAGTATGTACAACTCTTGCACTATCTGGTACTGCCGATACTCCTGCTGCACCTATTAATGGATTTATTCTATCATCTCCTTTAAGGAATAAGTTCATAAATTTGGCAAAGAATAAACCTCCCATAGTTGCAATTACAAAAGATATAGCTCCCAATCCGAATATTAATAACGAATCTTTGTTAAGGAAAATATCTGCTTGTGTAGATGCTCCAACTGTTACTCCTAAAAGAATAGTAACAATGTCAATTAATTTTGTACGAGCAGTTTCTGCAAGCCTTTCTGTTCTTCCAGATTCCTTTAATAAGTTACCAAAGAATAGCATACCTAAAAGAGGTAAAGCGCTAGGAGAAATGAAAGTAGTAAGTAATAAACCTATTATGGGGAAAAGCATTTTTTCTTTCTGAGATACTGCTCTTGGTGGTTTCATTCTAATTTTTCTATCTTCTTTTGAAACCAATAACCTCATTATTGGAGGCTGAATAACAGGAACTAAAGCCATGTACGAATATGCAGCAATAGCGATAGGTCCGATAAGGTTTTTTACTGTAGTTCCATCAGGAAGAATATTTATACCATTTGCTAATTTTGATGAAAGGAATATTGCTGTAGGACCATCGGCACCACCAATTATTCCAATTGCTCCAGCTTCAGGTAAATTAAATCCTAAGTAAAGTGCACCAAGGAAAGTACCGAATACTCCAATTTGTGCAGCAGCTCCAAGAAGCATAAGTTTAGGGTTAGCAATTAGAGATGAAAAATCTGTCATTGCTCCAATTCCTAAAAATATTAATGGAGGGTAAATACCCTTTACTACTCCAAAATACAAATAATTAAAAACAGAACCAGTTTCGTAAATTCCTGTCATATTCCCTGCTACAAAAGGAATATTACCTAACATAACACCTGTACCTATAGGTATTAGCAATAAAGGTTCGTAATCAAATTTTATACCTAGGTATATGAAAATAAGTCCAATTATTATCATAATTATATGACCTGATGTTGCATTTGCAAAACCTGTATAACTATAAAATTGTTTTATTCCATTAAAAGCACCTTCTAGTACGCCTTCTCCTCGGTGTTCTGGTGCAACTTGTTCGGCAGAAAGTGTAATTTCTGTATTATCGGTATTTGTATTAGAATTTAATCCTAGTACAGGTCTGATAAATATCAAGAAAGACATTACTCCGAATATTATTAATAATTTTCTCATTCTATTTTATTTCACATTGTGAAATGCCTTAGGCTCTAGGCTTTATGCTGTAAGTAGTTTTTTATACAGCATATAGATTAAAGCTTAATGCATTTTATTCTAATTCTATCAATAAATCATTTTGTAATACTTGCTGACCTACAGTTACGTGGATAGCAGAAATAATACCTGCTTTTTCTGCAGCTATATTGTTTTCCATCTTCATAGCTTCGAGAATCAATAAAGTATCACCTTCTTTTATTGTATCACCAACTTTTATGTCCATAGCAAATATTGTTCCTGGTAGTGGCGAAACAATCTTCGTTTTCTCAGAACTTGGATTTACTTTCAATGGCTCAGCAGGTCTTTTGGAAGCTGCACGAACTAGAGTAGGAGTCTTTGTCTTTTTGATTTCCTCTTTCATTTTAACCGAATAAGAAGTACCATTTACTTCTAATTCTATTTTGTTATCCTCGTGTGATAATATGTTTACCTTGTAATTATTATCGTGTATTCTGAATTTGAAATTTTTCATTTTTGTTTTTATCAGTAATCAGTAATTCAGTGAAAAGTTATCAGTTTTAACTAGTAACCTGTAACCCGAAACCTGTAACTCGTTAAAGCCTATTATGTGTTCCGTAAATTTTTGAACTCCAAGGAGAATACTGTTTTTTAGCTTGTTTTATAGTTAATATCGGATTTTCCTTATCGTGTTGTTCATTCAAGTACATGTGAATTGCAGTAGCAATAGCAGCCGCAATTTCACCAGTAAAATCCTCATCAGCATCAACAGCTATATCTTCAATTTTTCTATCTCTACCTTTTGTTATTATTTTATAGATGTATAGCAAGTATGACATCCCAAATCTGAAAAATAAAAACAGAGAAAACAATGCGCTAAACACAATAAATAAACCAGTCATCAAAATAACGTATCCTTCGCTAATTTGATCCATATCTAAATCTACATACAACAACATTATAGTGGAATATTAGAGTGTTTCTTAGGAGGATTAACCTCTTTTTTATTAGCAAGTAATTCAAGAGCTCTTATTATTCTGAATCTTGTATTTCGAGGCTCTATTACATCATCAATGAAACCATATTTTGCAGCTTCATACGGATTGGCAAATTTCTTAGTGTACTCATCCTCTTTCTTTTGGATATACTCACTCTTTTCATCTGCATCTTCAATTTTACTAATGTTTCTACCTTCAAGAACTTCAACAGCTCCTTTGGCACCCATTACTGCAATTTCGGCAGTTGGCCAAGCATAATTTACATCGCCACGTAACTGCTTACAGCTCATTACATCGTGTGCTCCACCATAAGATTTCCTAAGTGTAATTGTTACTTTTGGAACAGTAGCTTCGCCATAGGCAAATAAAAGTTTTGCGCCGTGAAGAATAATTCCACCGTATTCCTGACCAGTACCAGGTAAGAATCCAGGTACATCAACAAGGGTTACAATAGGTATATTGAAAGCATCGCAGAAACGAACAAATCTGGCTGCTTTACGAGAAGCTTCTATATCTAAAACACCTGCATAATATTTAGGTTGATTAGCCACAATACCTACAGGACGACCGTTGAATCTAGCAAAACCAACTACTATGTTTCTAGCATAATTTCGGTGTACTTCTGTAAATTCTCCTTTATCTGTAATTGTAGAAATTACATCTACAATGTCGTAAGGTTGATTGGCGTTTTCAGGAATAATATCGTTAAGTACATCTTCAAGTCTATCAATAGGATCACTACAATTAATTACAGGTGGCTCTTCTAAGTTATTAGAAGGAAGATAACTCATCAATTTTCTAATCAATAGAATATTTTCCTCGTCGTTTTCTGCTAAAAAGTGCGAAACTCCAGATTTTGTAGAGTGAATTTTTGCACCACCTAATTGCTCGGTAGTTACAACTTCGCCAGTAACAGTTTGTACAACCTTAGGACCTGTTACAAACATGTAACTTGTTTGGTCTGTCATAATTGTAAAATCAGTTAAAGCAGGAGAGTAAACAGCTCCACCAGCACAAGGCCCCAATATTGAAGATATTTGAGGTATAACACCTGATGCCATTATGTTTCTTTGAAAAATTTCGGCATATCCAGCTAAAGATCTAACACCTTCTTGAATACGAGCTCCACCACTATCGTTAAGTCCAATTACAGGAGCTCCAACTTTCATGGCCATATCCATTACCTTACATATTTTTAATGCATAAGTTTCTGATAAAGAGCCACCAAATACAGTAAAATCTTGAGAGAATACATATACTATTCTTCCATCAATCGTTCCATGTCCTGTAACAACACCATCCGAAAGGTATATTTGTTTGTCTAATCCAAAAGATTTTGTACGATGAGTTACAAACATGTCGTATTCTTCAAAACTATCTTCGTCAAGTAATAGATCAATTCTCTCTCTAGCAGTTAACTTACCTTTTGAGTGTTGCGAGTCTATACGTTTTTCGCCACCTCCAAGTTTTGCTTTAGCTCTTTTTTCTATGAGCTCATTAATTTTCTCTTGATTTGCCATTTTATCAATGTTCAATGTTCAATGTTCAATGTTCGATTATCAGTTATCAATGTTCAATTATCAATGTTCGATTATCAATTATCAATTATCAGTTATCAGTTATCAATGTTCGATTATCAATGTTCAATTATGAATTTTATTGATTATTTTTTAGAACATAATTCCGTTAATACTCCATGTGTAGATTTTGGATGAAGAAAACCAATGTCAAGTCCTTCGGCTCCTTTACGAGAAACTTTATCTACAAGTCTTACTCCTCTTTCTTCAACAGTTTTTAGTGCTTCACTAGCATTATCAACAGCAAAGGCTATGTGGTGTATTCCTTGTCCTTTTTTTTCTACAAACTTACCTATAGGTCCATCTGGCGATGTGCTCTCTAGAAGTTCAATTTTAGTTTCACCAACCATAAAAAAGGCAGTTTTTACCTTCTGGTCTGCTACTTCTTCTATGGCATAACATTTTAAACCTAAAACACCTTCGTAGTACTTTATTGATTCTTCTAGGTTGTCAACTGCAATTCCAATGTGTTCAATATGAGAGATATTCATAATTATATATGTTTATTTGTAACTATTGTTACTTTGTTTCTACTCGTCAAATGTAGTAATTGTTACATACCACTGCTGTACTATTTATATGACTTTACTCAATGTTGAAAATAATATATGTCAGTAATTAATATTTTATTTGTGTTACATTTATCGCCTTATATTTTATTGTCAATAATTTGATTTTAAAAAATGATATTAGATATTTAATATATCAATACAACTACATTATAACTACATTACAAGGTACATACGTTTATGAAAACCTACAAACCAAAAAATAGACTAAAAGCACAAGAATACATTAATGGTGTGCTTGAAGGTAACAGAGTTATTCTTTCAATGGCTATCACAATTATTGAAAGTAGTTTAGAAAACGATAAGATTTTAGCAAAAGAGATAATTCAGAGTATTTTACCTAGCTCGGGTAGATCAATACGGATAGGTATAACAGGTGTTCCAGGGGTTGGTAAGAGTACTTTTATAGAGAGTTTTGGGAAGTATTTAATTACTAAAGGTCATAAAGTTGCTGTTCTTTCTATAGATCCAAGTAGTCAGCGGTCTAGAGGTAGTATTCTTGGCGATAAAACTAGAATGGAAGAACTTGCTAATTTAGATAATGCATACATAAGACCATCGGCATCGGGCGATACGCTTGGAGGTGTGGCAAATAAAACAGGAGAAACAATGCTGTTGTGTGAAGCTGCAGGTTACGATGTGGTTTTAATAGAAACAGTAGGAGTGGGACAATCGGAAACTGCAGTACATGGAATGACAGATTTCTTTTTATTATTGATGTTAGCAGGTGCAGGAGATGAGTTGCAAGGAATAAAGAAAGGGATAATGGAAATGGCCGATATGGTTGTTATTAATAAAGCAGATGGCGATAATGTGAGGATGAGCGAGATGGCAAAACTTCAATATCAGAATGCATTACATATTTTCCCAGCATCAGAATCAGATTGGGCTCCTGTAGTTAGTACTGCATCAGCAATAAAGAATATAGGAATTGATGAGGTTTGGAATCAAATTGAAAAATATTCAGAGTTAGTACATAAGAATGGTTATTTAGATAATAATAGAAATCAGCAACAGATAGAGTGGATGTACAATAATATTAATGAGGAATTGAAAAGAATGTTGTATGATTCAGCGGAAATTAAAGAACTACTTAAATTATCTGAGCAAAGAATTCTGTCTTCTGAACTTTCTCCGATAAAGGCTTCAGAAGAAATTATTGAACGTTTTAAGATATCTAACTACAAAGGATACTAACAGTTACAAAGAAACTCAGATAAACAGAATAATTAAAGATTTTGTAGAGTCTACCAACCGATACTGGCAGGTACTAAGTTACAAATGATATCAGTCTTAAATATCGCAGACCTTTTAGAGTGCTTAGCTTATATGAGAATCGGGTTTTATGAGGTTGTGTAAATAATTGAGTTAGTTAAACCTGGTTAATCCAACACTCATAGTTCTGAGATGCTACGAGGATTAATTAATACTTGTATTATCTAAACTTTTTGAAATAAATTAACATTCATTCAATAGGCTATCAATATCTTCAATATCAAAAAAAAGTTATTATGATTGTTTAAAAAGGACTATTTTTGCTCTGTTAAAAAAAAGAGGATGAAAAATATTTTATACTTAGTATTAATAACGATGATTTCGTGTAATGCTGAAACTACATTCAAAATTAATGGTGAGGTTTCTAATCTAAATGGTGATTTGCTTTATGCCAAGATTGAAAATGGAAGACCAATTAATCTTGATACAATTAAAGTAATTGATGGGAAATTTAACTTTGAAGCTAAAAATTTATTGGAAGATGATTTTAGATTTCTGATACCAATTTCAAATCAACAAACATTTATAAAAATTTTTATTGATAATTCTGATATTCAGCTTAAAGGTAATGCTGATAGTTTGAGTAATGTTGAAATAACAGGTTCTAAATCTCATACACTTTTCGAAAACCTAATGAATCAATATGAGAAAATAGATACTGAAACACAGCTTTTAATATTAGAAATTCAAATGGCTAAAAATGATGAAGATGGTGTATCTGTAACTAATTTAGAAGATAAACTTTATACAAACGAAGATAAGAAACCACAGCTTTTTATTGATTTTGCAAAATCTTACTCCAATACTAATGTGTCTGCTTGGGCTTTGTTACAGATTGTTTCGTTTGTCGAATACAATGAGTTATATCCTGTTTACGAAATGCTTAGCGATAAGGTAAAGGCATCAACATATTCTGAAACTCTGAAGGCAATTTTAGACGATTTAGGTAAAACAGCAATAGGGGTGAAGGCTCCCGAATTTTCGTTACCCGATGCTGAAGGAAAAAATATTAGTTTATCGGAGTTTAAAGGCAAAGTAGTTTTAATAGAATTTTGGTCGCCAATGTGTACATACTGTCGTTTAGAAAATCCTCACATGGTAGATTTGTACAGTATCTATAAGGATAAAGGATTTGAAATTGTTGGGATTAATGTAGAAGGAAATGAAAATTTAGATATTTGGGAATTGGTAATTGAAGAGGATAAATTAATATGGTCTCAATTGTTAGATAAAGTTGGAGTAGCAGATGTTTACAAAGTTAATAATACGCCTTACAACGTTTTAGTAGATACCGATGGTGTAATTATTGCTAAGGATTTACATCAGGATGATTTGGATAAAAAACTAGAAGAATTGTTTAAGTAGAAAAATTTTAAGGACACTTAGTCATAATTTTATTCATTTATCAGTTTCACGATTCAAACTTATAACCAACACCATAAACATTTTTTATATAATCTTCGCAACCAGCTTTTATGAGTTTTTTGCGAAGATTTTTTATATGGGTATAAATAAAATCTAAAGAATCTACGGTATCTATGTAGTCTCCCCAAAGGTGTTCTCCTAAAGTTACTTTTGTAATTACACGGTTTTTGTTTGCAAGGAAATAAACTATCAAGTTGAATTCCTTTTTGGTTAATGTCAATTCATTCTTGTTTACAAAAACCTTCATCTCATCTGGGTTTATTGTAAGCTCATTGAAATGATAAATATTATTTCCTTTGAAATTTAATCTTCTATAAAGACTCTTAATTCTTGCATTCAACTCACTTAGATGAAAAGGCTTTGTCAAGTAGTCATCAGCACCTTCTTCTAAACCTCTAACTCTGTCGTTGATTGCATTTCTGGCAGAAATAATAATTACTCCTGTATTTTCTGATTTTGTTTTTATTTTTTTGATTAAAGAAGTTCCATCTCCATCGGGTAATCCTAAGTCTAGCAAAACAATGTCGTAGTTGTATAATTCAATTTTCTCGTCAGCTAAAACTAAGGTATCAGCTATCTCATGAATATAATTTTCATGTGAAAGGAATTCGGCTATAGAGCTTTTTAGAAGTTCCTCATCTTCAACTACTAGTATTTTCATTTTATTTGTTTAAGGTAACAGTCCGTAGAGTTAAAAGTTTTGAGTCCGTAAAGTTAATGATAGTATAGAGATTAAAGTTTTAATTTTGCATAATCACTGTTCACTGTTCACTGAGTTTATCCGCAATATCTCTATTGTTTGCTAATCTTGGTGTTTTATTCTGTCCACCAAGTTTTCCTATTGATTTCATGTATTCATTAAACCCATTTTGTTTCACTTGTCTAACAACTAGTTTTCTTAAAATATTTCCAGTAATAAGATCGTTATAGTAACTATTTTTATTACGAAGAGCTTTGTCAATTTTAGAAGCCAATCCTTCTATGTTTTCAGGAGTATTTTCAAACTCTATAAACCACTCGTGGTAAGGAAGCCCAGATACAGGATTAACCTGTGGAGCAACTGTAAACTCGTTTATACTTATATTTTCTCCTTCTATAGCTTCTTTCAATGAGTCCTCTACTTCTTTCCCAATAACGTGTTCGCCAAATGCAGAGATAAAATGTTTTATTCTTCCTGATACTTTTATTCTGTAAGGATCTTTAGATGTGAAAACAATAGTATCTCCAATATTATATCCCCAAAGTCCAGCGTTTGTATTAAGAATTAAAACATAATTTACTCCAAGTTCTACATCGCCAATAGTTATCCTAGATGGTTTCTCGTTATAAAATTCATTGGCAGGAATAAACTCGTAGAATATACCATTATCTAGAAGCAATAGCATTCCTTCTTCTTTCTGTGAGTCTTGGTAAGCAATAAAACCTTCGGATGCGGGATATAATTCAAGTATATCAATTTTACGACCAATTAAATCGTCAAACTTTTTTCTATAAGGTTCGTAAGCAACACCTCCATTAATGAATAAAGAAAAATCAGGAAATAGATCACCAATTTTCTTTCCAGATTTAGCTACTAATTTTTCGAAATACATAACCATCCAAGGTGGAATCCCCGAAATTAAACGCATGTCTTGGTCTATTGTTTCATCAACAATAGCATCTACTTTTTGTTCCCAATCATCTATCAAGTTTGTCTCCCACGATGGCAATCTGTTTGTTTGTAAATATCTAGGTACGTAGTGTGCAGTTATTCCAGATAAACGCCCTATTTTGATTCCATTTTGTTCTGTCATCTCGGGGCTTCCTTGCAAGAATATCATCTTACCATCTACAAAAGCATTGTTACCTGTTTCGTTTAAGTAAAGTAGTAGTGCATTCTTAGCCGCTTCTATATGGTTAGGCATAGATTCCTTTGTTAGAGGAATAAATTTTGCACCAGAAGTTGTACCAGATGTTTTAGCAAAATATAGAGGTTTTCCAGGCCAAAGTATATTACTTTCTCCATCAACTACTTTATTAATGTAATTGGTTAGCCCTTCGTAATCTGTAATAGGTACGTTGTTTTGGAAATCGTTAAAACTATTTATATTTTTAAAATTGTGATCTTTCCCAAACTCAGTATTTTCTGCTTTCTTCAATAAGTATTTGAAGACTTTATGCTGAGTTTCCACTGGTTTTTTCGCCCAGTTGTATGTTTTGCGAGCAACGTATCTAGCATAGGCACTTGCCAATAGTCCTTTTACACTCATAATTCGAAATTAATAAAATCAGTTGGGTTAACAGGATAACCATTATACCAAAGCTCGAAATGTAAGTGAGGTCCAGAACTAAGCTCACCAGTAGAGCCTGATGATGCAATAACCTCTCCACTTTCTACAAAATCACCTTGCTCCTTTGTGGACATAGCATTGTGTTTATAAACAGAAATAAGGTGATTCTGATGTTCTATTATTATTACATTTCCTGTTGTAGATGTCCATTCCGAAAAAATTATTGTTCCATCTGCAACTGCTTTTACAGGAGTTCCTTCTTTTGCAGCAATATCCGTAGCAAAATGTTTATTTTTTGCATTATAACTATCGGTAATATTTCCACTAATAGGAGCTGTTAAAATAAAATTAGTTTTGTTTTTCTTTCCTAAAATATTGAATCTATCCTCCCTTTCAATCTCTGTTCTGAAAATAGAGTCTTCTTTTGATATTGCAAAATCTATATTTTTTATGTCGTTTTTGGAATTTGATTCCTTAACACTTACTTTATTAATACTATCAGAATTAATTTTCCCACTAAGAATTAGAGAAAGGTTATCTATGTAATTTTGATTTTTAGTAATTATTTTCTCTAAAGAATCGGTCTTGAAAATTAAGTTTTGGGATTCTATTCTGAGTTTAATAGGATCGTATCCAGGGATGTATTCTTTTAGTGGAGTTAAGGCAATTAATAGGATAGTGCTAATTATTAGGAATATAGAAAGAGTACCTGTAACAATAAATACGTTAAGTCTATTTAATCTCACAGAAAATTTTTCCTCCCAATTTTCTTCAGAGCTTATTACAAGTCTGTAATTGTGAGTTAATTTTTTCTTTAACTTATTGTCTTTTGCCATTTCTAAAATGTTTTTTGATAATCATATCTTCTATGATATTGTAATCAAACAAATATAAAGTGATATTTACAATGCACAAATATCCAAACAATTAAATTTATAGCAGGTTTTTCAGAAAGTTTAAATATGTAATAGGTATAATCTTATTAATAAAATACTACTCTGTATAACTTTAATTATTTTCCTTTAGAAAACATAATTCTAAAGAAATTATAATAACCAATTATTATGTAGATAATTCCTATGATAATTATGGCAAACTTGAACATTGCTGAGTAGTATGCAATTGTACTGAATATTTTATCTAGGTCGCCAAGGTAGAGTTGAATTAAAGCGTAGTTTTCAACAGCATCTAAAATTCCAGATACAAGCATTAATACTGCTATAAATTTTCCAATTTTTGCTAAAGAAACATTTGTGTATTGTGAGCTGATATACTTAACTAATGCATAAAGCAGGAGGGAGTACATCAACATAAACAAGTAATCGAATCCTAAGCTAATTCCAGCGTAAAGCTTTGCGTTTGCATCCCATGAATTGAGAATATCTATAGAGTTTTGTAGAGAACCTGCCAACTCAAAAGATATTATTCCGTTACTCGCAATATCATTTTTTAGAGGAACATCAAGTATATTCATCACAATTAATGAAATTAATGTAAGTATGAAAAGTATCTTCTTTGATATCATTTTGTGTAATTGTTTAATCTATTAGTTGTTGGTTGTGTAGTTAATTATTGCGATATTATTTTTTAATTTAGAACACCTAATCACCTTCGAACCCGTAACCCGTTACTATTTATATCCAACCAACAAATCAGAATATTTGTAGTTGTAAATCTCTGGAAATTTCTTTGGATTAGATTCGTGCATCATTTCATAAACAGTATCAAAAACATCTTCTGCAGAAGGTTTAGAAAAATAATCTCCATCTGAAGCATAAGCTGGTCTGTGCTCTTTTGCGGTTAATGTTTTAGGAGCAGAATCTAAATAGTTATAAGCTTTTTGTTCTTCTATAATTTTCTGTAAAATATATGC
>JADGDT010000213.1 GCA_016744755.1 Ichthyobacteriaceae bacterium
ATTAAACATATTTAATAAAATATCCTTGATGAAATATTCAGGGATATTTTTGTTAATAATATTTACTAAATTACATCACTATTAAAACTCAAAATCTAACTTTTCTTTAATTATGAAGTTATATAAAATTCTGATTCCCATATTTATTATTTTCTATATGTCGTCGTGTAACAACGACTTTGATTCTAAAGAGTTAAATAATATAAAAGTAGGAGATTCTAAAGATATATTATATTCCAAAGTTGGTACTCCATCTGAAATAGACAATATAGAACGTTGGATTTACGATGGTAATAATTCAATTTATATATCAAAGGGTAAAGTTCAGGATTTCTTTCTATCTCCCATTAAAACTGTTGCTGGCAAAAATGATATAACAACAGAAGGTAACGATATTATAAAAAATAGAACTTTAAATGATGTAAGGATAGGAATGACAAGAGAAGAATTATTAGAATTTCTTGGTAAGCCTAAGAGCATTGAAAAAATAGAAATAGTCTATTTCAAAAAACATCAGAAAATAATTATTTATAATAATAAAGTTGAATCAATTGATTTACATGCTTTTCAAGATTTAGCTATTTTAGATAAAGTTAGATTGAATTTTAATAGTGGAGGGATGCTAGTAATTAATTTTGCCCTAGCAATTATTATGTTTGGTGTGGCTATAGAAATAGAATTTAAGCATTTTAAAGAAGTATTAAAACATCCAAAATCTATGATGGTTGGTGTGTTTTCTCAATTTATTGCTTTACCAGTACTTACTTTTTTATTAATCTTATTGATTAAACCTACTGCATCTGTTGCTTTAGGAATGATACTAGTAGCCGCCTCACCTGGTGGTAATATTTCAAATTTTATGACATCGTTGGCAAAAGGCAATTCTGCTTTGTCAATTAGTCTTACAGCTTTTGCAACTGTGATGGCAATTTTTATGACACCTCTTAATTTCTCTTTCTGGGGTAATCTTTATTCCGAAACTTCTGAAGTTGTAATACCTATAACCATAGATGCTTATCAGATGGTTAAAACTGTGATGCTGTTACTTGGTATTCCAGTAATTTTAGGACTTCTATTTAGAAGATACTTTACAGAGTTTGCATTGAAAATAGCAAAACCACTTAAAACATTTTCTTTAATATTTTTTATAGGGTTAATAGTAGGTGCATTGAGTATGAATTTCAATTTTTTTATTGATTATATTCATCTAATTATACTTATGGTTTTTGCTCATAATTTAATAGCCTTGATTACGGGTTATTCACTTGCAGCAGTTTTTAAGTTACCAAAAATTGATAGGCGAACATTATCTATAGAAACAGGTATTCAAAATTCGGGACTTGCATTAGTGCTTATTTTTAATCCTAAGCTTTTTGATGGTCTTGGAGGTATGGCATTTATTGCAGCATGGTGGGGAATTTGGCATATTATTTCTGGACTTGTTGTAGCTAGTGTCTGGAAAAGAATACCAACAGGAGAAGATTTTTAGTTTGTTTATTTTTAGTTTGTTTATTTAAAGATTACATTTTATTTATGGGTTTTAATAATATAGAAAAGAGTACAACAATTTATAAAATACTTAAGTTTTGGGTAACAAAAACTCTTGGTGTTTTTTATCAAATTAGCGTAGATGATCAAAGTGATGTAGAAGAGGGAGAATCAATTATTTATGCACCAAATCATCAGAATGCATTAATAGATCCTTTATTAATTTCTTATTCTAGAAAAGGACAGACAGTATATTTGGCAAGGGGAGATATTTTTAACACCAAGATTATTGCAGAGTTATTGTACATGATAAAAATGCTACCTGTTTTTAGAATTAGAGATGGGTATAATCAACTTCATAAAAATCAAGCTATTTTCGATAAAACCATGAGCGTTATTGCTAGTGGTAATGGATTAGGTGTTTTTCCTGAAGCAAATCACGCTGGTTTTAGAAGGCTTAGAATGTTGAAGAAAGGTATTAGTAGAATGGCTTTTCAAACTGAGATCAACTACAACGAAGAGCTTAACGTAAAAATTGTTCCTGTAGGTATAGAATATGATCATTACTATTGGTTTAGATCTAAAGTGCATATTACCTATGGCAAATCTATTTTGGTAAAGGATTATATAGATGAGTACAAGAAAGATGAACCTAAAGGTTTAAATGCTTTGAATAAAGCTATCTCTAAAGGAATAGTACCATTAATGGTAAATATTACGTTGAAAGACGAAGAGTATGAAATGACTAACTACCTTACTGAGGTTAATTTCAATAAAAAAAATATAGATTTAGGTTTAACTTTTGCTGATAGGGTAAAACTTGATCAAGAAATTGTTAAAGAAATAATTGAAAGCAAAGAAACTAAGTTAGAACTTTTTGACAACTTAATTTCTAAAGCAAAAGAGTATAAAACAGCTTTAGACAAAGTAAAAACAGATGATTATAGTGTTGGAGTTATTGCCAATAAAAAGTCTTATTTGTATTTTTATCCTACATTATTTTTAATGTTTCCTATGTACTTGGTGGGAGCAATTCTGAATTTTATCCCTTACAAAATACCATATTTTATTACTAGAA
This sequence comes from Ichthyobacteriaceae bacterium, assembly GCA_016744755.1. Classification (GTDB taxonomy): domain Bacteria; phylum Bacteroidota; class Bacteroidia; order Flavobacteriales; family JADGDT01; genus JADGDT01. The sequence goes on from JADGDT010000213.1 coordinate 2,567, forward strand.
AAATGCCAGATGTGCAGTTTCATTCTACCATGTATTTTGCAGTGGGTGGTCTAGTAACTGTGCCGATGTTTTACACAGTTTATCTATTTGTTTTAAAAGCTTATTTTGGTATTGGTGTAGCTTTGGTATTATTAATTGGTATTGGTGTACTAGGATTATTTAGCTATGAGTATTTCCGTTTATTTGTAAAATTGAAAAGGATAAATAGAATTAAGAAATCAGATAAATTACAAAGTATAATTAGATTAAGAGATGAGGTTTTAGGGATGTTGGAATCTTTATAAAAACATCTACAAAATAGAATTGCAAACTACCTAGATAACTGAGATTTACTCAAAGGAAAATATAGCCTTTGAGTACTTATACCAAAAACAATATGAAATGACATTTATAAATCGTTTCTATTTTCCTTTTTCATCTA
>JADGDT010000094.1 GCA_016744755.1 Ichthyobacteriaceae bacterium
ATTTTCATCATCTCGGCACGGAAAGCATCATATTCCTTGATGGTTACCTTTCCATTACCATCTTTGTCTATATCACTAAAAGAGATATTCATTCCTTTACCATTCCCTTTGCCTTGTCCTTTACTATTTTTCATTCTTTCATCTTTAACAGTATTGAACTCCTTTTCTGTTATGATGTTATCTTCATTTGTGTCGAAAGTAGAGAACCCCATATATCCTCTATGATGATTTTGTGCTTCTACATTATTTAATCCCAAAAATGTCATTGAAGCGAAAATTGCTATACTAATGTAAGTCTTCATAAATCTATATTTATTAATTATTTTTACTTGTTTATGAAGCTAAAGTAGTTGGTATACTTGAAGTGAAGTATGATTATAAACAGTCTTAACGTTACTTAATTGAATATTAACAGACGTTAACTTAAAAGGGGGAATAATAGATTCTATGTGTTAAGGTAATTAACTAAAATTATTGAAAAAGTGGTGATTATTAGAACTTGGCTCTAATATTCAAAAATAACATCCTTTATACATGCTGTTATAGCGAGTACAAAGGATGTCAAAGTAGAGATTTAAATTAATGTTTATTTTCCTTCAATCCAATCAATAATGCCTCCAACATCTGGGTTACGCCAAGGAGAGTAGTAATCGTATAGTGTACCATCCTCGTTAATTAAATACTTCTGGAAATTCCATCTTACGCTAGAATCCTCATATCCATTGAGTTCTTTTTTAGTTAAAAATTGATAAATAGGAGCCATGTCTTCTCCTTTAACAGATACCTTCGACATCATAGGGAAAGTTACTCCGTACTCCAAAGTACAAAACTGTGCAATTTCTTTATCTGTACCAGGCTCTTGTTCTTTAAAGTTATTTGCAGGGAAACCAATAATTACGAAGTTGTCATTTTTATATTTTTCGTAAAGTTTCTGTAAATCTTCATATTGTGGAGTGAATCCGCATTTTGAAGCTGTATTTACTATCAATATTTTTTTGCCTTTCAGTGAAGCAAAATCAAATTCTTTACCATCAATATCTTTTACTTTATAAGAATAGATAGTGTTTTGCGAAAAAGCTATTAAAGATGTAAAAGCTAAAATAACTGTTAGAGTGATATTCTTTAAATTCATAGAATTATTATTTATTGTTTTCACAATAGTATTGACTTTACTACTGTTGAAAAAATATTTAAGTACTAGTATGCCTTTTATACTCCTGAAATGGTTGTTTTAAGGATTGAATTAACTCTTATAGGTCTAAATTACTCATCAACCTTTTTGCCAACCCAGTTTTTAAATTCAGAAATCTTTGCTTTACTGATGAAAATATCTATTTCTACTTTTGGAGTAACTACAACTTTTAACTTTGTAGCTCCGTATTTTTCTATACGGTGTATTGAGTTTATAGAAACAATGGTCTGTCGGTTTGCTCTAAAAAACTCATCGGGATTTAATTCCGAAAATATTTCATCTAAAGATTGACTAGTCGTATATTTTTCACCTTTAGAATCTATAATGTAGGTTATTTTATTTTCTGTATAAAAAACAGATACATCGTCTATAAATACAGGGGCAAGTTGAACCCCTTTATTTACTAGCATTCTTCTTGCAAAAGTTTCTTTAGTAATATTCTCTGATTCTATATGTACTGTTTGCTGTGTACTACTAAGTTTGTCTAAAGATTCGAAATACAATTTTTCTATTGCATTTTTATCTTCTGTTAGTTTTTGTTCATTTTTCAAGAAAAAATATCTAATTAGAACATATGATATAATCAGTATGATTAATCCTAATATTATAAAAACAAGCTGTAGCCTATTTGTAATATCGTCTCTTTGATTTTGAATTGTTATTAAGTTAGCGTGAGAAGCTACTATCCAATCTTCTCCAATAACAGGAGCGACGTAAATTATTTCTTCAAAGTTTTTCTTTTTGAAAGATCTTATTCCTCCAGTAGCTTTGCCGTTAATAAGAATATTAAGAAAGTTTTGTTGTAAATTTTGATTAGATAATGACGATACTGAAGAATTTTCATCGTCAATTACCTGACCAATTTTATCGGGATTTGGATGACAAATTTCGACTCCCTTGTTATTAAACATACATATAAATCCGTCACTAACTTCAGAATACTCAATACTAGCCTGTAGGTTTTTAATAACTATTTCCGATGATTCTCCATTTGCAAGTTGTTGGCTTAAAAGGTTTGCAACTTGTCTAGCCTCGTGCTTACTTGCATCAAGCCTATTCTCAACTACCTTTTTATAGCTAATGTCAATAACATATTCAAGCCCAAAATAACCAACAGAAAAGATTGTGATGGTTAATACTACAAAAATGTAAAAAGGAAATATTGATTTGTTTTTCATAAAAATATAATGGAGAGCTGTTAACAAATTACAAGAAACCAAATCTATGAAAATTTATCGCTCTCTTATATTTTATTTTTTCAATTTAATTGTAATGAAATTAAATTTATTGGGTCTAATCATTTGTCACAATTTCAATAATATTTTTAAATTAAGAAAATATATATGAAAAACATATTTAAATTATTGCTGTTAGTTGCAATAATAATTACATAGTCTTGTACTAAGTAAGCATTATTGATTTCAGTAGTGATTAATATTGTTTTAGTATGAAAATATATCTTTTCAGGTAATCAATAGTCATTTTAGGAGGCAAAATGTATGTTCTAGGTAATTAATAAGCCCATACATACAACTACATTTAGGGAGTGTTTAAAGTTGTTGAATATTTGCATGTGTTAAATAACTAATGTTAAAATTAAGATTTATGAAAAATGTATTACGATTATTAATCATTGTTTTTGCTATATCTATAACATCTTGTAGCAAGAGCGATGAAGGAAACAAAAATGTTTTACCTGGGGTTTATGTAAAAGATAGCTCAACAATGGGTAGGTATTTAGTTGATGAAAAAGGGATGTCTTTATATTATTTCACTAAAGATATAATGGGAGATTCTAAGTGTACTGAAGGTTGTTTAGATCTTTGGCCTATATATTACAATGCTAACCCTGTAATTGGTTCAGGATTAAATGATGAGGAATTTGCAACAATTACACGTGCCGATGGCTCTATGCAAAATACTTACAAAGGGTGGCCACTTTACTATTTTGTAAATGATGTGGAAGCAGACGACACCAATGGAGATGCTGTAAAAGGGGTTTGGTACATTGCTAAACCAGATTATGGTGTAATGTTAGCCGATGGACAACTTGTTGGCGATGATGGTAAAAACTATATGTCCGATTATAAAGAAGGAGAAGGAATGACACAATTTATGGTAAATATGGATGGTGTAACAGTTTATAGTTGGGTTGTTGACAGAGAGAATGAAAATAATTTTACTAAGCCTGATTTTAGTAATGACAAAGTTTGGCCAATTGCCGATTTGAATCTAATGGATATGTCTTTACCTTCAAGTATTGATATGGCTGATTTTGGAGAAATAGATGTTTATGGAAAAAAACAAACTACTTATAAAGGATGGCCTTTATATTACTACGGAAAAGATAATGGAGAAAGAGGTATTACTAAGGGGGTTAGTTTTCCTTCGCCAGGAATTTGGCCAATTGTTAATACTACAATTGCAGATGCTGTACCTCCAACACCTACCGAAATAGCACAAGCTTATTATGCAGGTAGCTTGAAGCCAATTATCGATACTAGGTGTACTACTTGTCATGCTGGATATCACAATCAAAGTAATGAATCAGATTATTCTACATTCGATCATGCAATGGCTAGAGCTGGCGGACTGTATAATCAAGTAAATAGCGGAGGTATGCCTAAGGGAGGCGTTAAATTATCTCAAGCTGAAATTGATATATTCAAGAAATTTAGTGATTTAGTATCCGATATTAATTAAGTATTATTTTTGAGTTTGTTTAATGAGGCTATTTATAATTTAGATAGTCTCATTATTGAAAACAAAAATATGATATAGATTGCATAATTGTTGTATTTGAGATAATCATAATAAGAACTTGATAATGAAAATATTTTCAAGATTAATACTGATAATGCTATTATTTGCATATTCTTGTAAACACGATAGTCCTTTCGAAAATATTGATAAAGAAACTATTAACAATACAATTGTATCTGATAATTGCAATGTTGATACCGTATATTTTGTTAATACAATAAAGCCTTTAATTAATAATTCATGCGCAACTACAAATTGCCATGATGCTAGTACTGCAGAGCATGGAGTTGTTTTAGATTCTTATGCAAATATTATTATATCAGGAGAAGTTAAAGTTTTTAAACCTTACGATAGTAAATTATATGAAGTTATTACCGATAATGGTGACGATATAATGCCTCCAAACAAACCTTTTAGTTCCGATCAGATAAGCCTAATAAAAATTTGGATTGAACAAGGAGCATTGAATAATGAATGTAAAAATGGTGTTTGCAATACTGATAATATGAGCTATTCATATGATATTTGGCCAACATTAAACAATAATTGTACATCGTGTCATAGTGGTTCTAGTCCTTTGGGAGGAGTAAATATAGAAAACTACAACGATGTTAAAATCTTGGTTGATAATTCTTCTCTAGTAAATGTTTTGAATAGTATAAATGGAGCACCGTTAATGCCTCCTAATAATGAATTGGATCAATGTAGTATTGATGAAATAGAACAATGGATTAATGATGGAGCACTTAATAATTAAATTCAATAACAGTATAAAATCTGCAACGTTATCACTTATGACAGTGTTGTTGAGTTCTTGCTACTACGATGTAGAAGAAGATCTTTACGGACCTTTAGATTGCAATCCTATTGATGTTAGTTATTCTACTGATATTGGCTCAATCATGGAAAATTATTGTAATAGCTGTCATAACCTAGGTACTCAATCGGGTGGAGTAAGAACGGATAATTACAGGGAGTTGAAAATTGTAGCCGATAATGGAAGATTGCTAGGAAGCATAAAACATGAAGATGGATTTACTGCAATGCCTCAAGGAGTAGACCTCTTGAGCAGTTGTAATATTAGTAAGATTGAAGTTTGGATAACTGAAGGAACAAAAGACAATTAACCTGAATAATATAATGAAAAAGATTTTAGCAATAGGACTTTTAGTACCCGTTTTAGTTATGGGTTATGTTTATGTATTTGTTTACAATAAATCTCATACCGATTATGCAAATACAGATCCAGAATTCGAATTAAAAGCTGAAACTCTCTACAATAGCTTTACAGATAGTAATGATAGTAAAAAGTATTTGGGTAAAGTAATTATGATAAGTGGAGTCGTGAGTTCTGTAGAAAGTACTGATAGCACAGCAGTTGTAAGTATAAATTTCGAAGAAGGTATGTTTGGAACCCAAGGAGTGAGATGTAATATGCTATCACCTTATGTTTTAATGAAACCAGGAACAGAAATACTAGTTAAAGGTTTGTGCTCAGGCTACAACGATACTGATGTTTTATTAGAATATTGTACAATTAAAAAATATTGAAGTCATGAATAAAATATTCCTTTTTATATTAATAACATTCTCATTAAGTATTTCAGCACAAAAATATGTTACCAAATCGGGAATGGTAAAGTTTTCTTCTGATGCACCCTTAGAAAAAATAGAAGCTACAAACAACAATGTTATGTCGGCAATAGATTTATCTAAACAAAATGTGGTAGTAAAGATTTTGGTGAAATCATTCAGGTTCGAAAAAGCTTTGATGGAAGAACATTTTAACGAGAATTACATGGAGAGTGATGAGTTTCCTAACTCAACTTTTAAAGGTAAATTTATTGATGCTCCAGATATGAATTCAAATGACATCCAAAAAATAAAAATTGAAGGAAAAATTGTTATGCGTAGCATTAGTAAGCCTTTAGTAATAATAGTTGATGTAAAGATTGAAGGTGATGCTATTAAGATAGATGGTAAGTTTGATGTAAAGATAGATGACTTTTCTATAGGTATTCCATCAGCAGTTTCAGGTAAAATATCAGAGAATTTGGAAGTGTTTTTTAAGTTTAATTTAAAAGCTCTATAATGAAAACAGTACTGTCTCTAACGCTTTTAGCCCTATCATCTTTTGGGGTTTATGCTCAAAATGAAGAGGATGATTTAATGGGTATGTTCGATAATGAAGAAGTCACAAATTATACAAGTGCCACTTTTAAAACAACAAGATTAGCTTTGGGATATTCTGTTGAGAATCCTGCAAAACAAGATCTTATTTTTCTTATTTCTCATCACTTCGGCGCTGTAAATACAGGTGCCTACGAAATGTTTGGTCTAGATCAGGCAACTATTAGAATAGGTTTTGAATACGGTATTACAGGTAGACTTACTGCTGGAATTGGACGTAGCTCTTACAATAAGACTTACGATAGTTATTTGAAGTACAAACTGCTAAGGCAGAGTACAGGTTCTTCAAACATGCCTGTTACAGTAAACCTTGTTACAGGTATAAATTACATCACTTTACGAAACGATTATCCAGAACAAGGCTATTATACTTCAAATAGAATTAATTATTTGTTTCAGGTTTTGATTGCCCGAAAGTTCACAAAGAATTTTTCTGCTCAAATAATGCCTTCTCTAATTCATAATAATTTAGTTCCGACTGCTAAAGATAAAAATGATAAATTTGCATTAGGAATAGGAGGTAGGTATAAGGTTAGTAACAGAATTTCTGTCAATGCCGAGTATCACTATCTTTTTCCAAACCAGGTTGTTAGTTACGAAATTAAAAATTCTCTCACGTTGGGGATGGATATAGAAACTGGAGGGCATGTATTTCAATTATTTTTCACAAATTCTGTTCAACTAAACCCTCTAGATTTTATAACTAACACAACTGGTGATTGGACTTCCGGAAACTTTTTCTTTGGATTTAATGTTACAAGAACCTTTACATTAAGGTAGTAAAGATTAATAGATATAATTAATCAATTAAGTAAATCCTCTACAGACTTTTTATCCACCTTATTCCCTTTTTTATAGTCGCTTACGGTTACATCTGTTTCTTTTTTAAATTGACCTGATAAATACTGAACACTACTGTAATCCATCATGTAAGCAATTTCAGAAAGTGTAAATTCATCACTATCAATAAGTTCCTTTATACGTTCAATCTTATTTCGAATAATAAATTTTTCTAGAGTAGTATTCTCGTGTTTAGAAAATAGTTTTGATAATTGCTGGTAACTCATGTTGAGCTTTTCTACTAAGTAATCTGATTTCTGAACCATAGAGTTTACATTATTCATTTGATGAATTAACTCTACCACTGCAAGCTTAGTCTGCTCTACAATTCTTTTTTCTCTGCTAATTATCAATCCAAAACCTTCTTTCTCTAAAATAAAGTTAAGAGTTTCTAATGAAGGACTATTTTGTGAAATCAATACACTAGCATGACCTAATTTAATACTAATTACAATAACGTTATTAGATTCTAATATTTCCTTAACTACTTTTAAACAGCAATTACACATCATACTCCTAATGTATAATTCTTCTTTTATGTAATCTATATCTGCCATTTATTGATAGTTGTTTCAACAAAAATAGTTATAAAATAAAACAAGTATAGTTAATTAAAGTTAATAGTATAGCTCTTAAAATTGATTAAATTTTTACTATGACTATTATAATTATCTATTACATTTATTCAATCTTTATGATTTCATTGATAATTATATAACGTGACTCTAATCATGATTTAATGTGATTCTAATCTCATTTTAATCTCATTCTAGAAAGTGCGTTTTATATTTGTGTATCAAAAAAATAAAACATGCAAAATTTCAATACATTTAAGAATTTCAAATCAGATTTACCTGCTGGTTTAGTAGTATTTCTAGTAGCACTACCTTTAAGTTTAGGTATAGCTTTAGCATCTGGAGCACCAATATTTTCAGGTATTATCTCAGGGGCTATAGGAGGAATTGTAGTTGGTTCTATAAGTAAATCCTCATTAGGCGTTAGTGGTCCAGCTGCTGGACTTGCTGTAATTGTACTAGTTGCTATACAGAATTTAGGGTTCGAAGCTTTTCTGGCCGCAGTTGTAATAGCAGGAGTAATTCAGGTAATACTTGGGTTTATGAAAGCTGGTATTATTGGATATTTCTTCCCCACATCTGTAATTGAAGGAATGCTTACTGCAATTGGTATTTCTATATTTTTGAAACAAATTCCTCATGCTGTAGGATTTGATTCAGATTACGAAGGTAATTTAAGCTTTTGGAATGCTGATGGACATAATACGATTACAGGACTTTATTATATGCTTGAGCATATAAGTGTAGGAGCGATAATAATAACAGTTATCTCATTAGCATTATTAATACTATGGGAAAAAGATTTTATAAAAAAACAAAGTTTCACTAAAATTGTCAAAGGTCCTTTAGTTGTAGTAATTGTAGGTATTACTTTAAATGCTATTTTTATTAACTTTTTTCCTTCGTTAATTATAGAAAACTCTAACTTAGTAAATATTGCTGTAGTTGATTCATTAAGTGGATATGCTAACCTTTTAGTATTACCTGATTTCGGTGGTTTTCTAAGACCAGAAGTTTGGACAGTTGGGTTTACAATTGCAATTGTTGCAAGTTTAGAAACTCTATTGTCAGTTGAAGCTGCCGATAAAATGGATCCTTATAAAAGGATAACTCCAACTAACAGAGAATTAAAAGCTCAAGGTATAGGAAATATTATTGCAGGATTTGTTGGAGGTATACCTGTAACACAAGTTATTGTTCGTAGTTCGGTGAATGTTCAATCTAATGGAAAAACTAAGATGTCTACAATTTTCCATGGTGTGCTAATAGTTTTAAGTGTAATGTTGCTACCAACAGTTATAAATATGATACCCTACGCGGCTTTAGCAGCTATTTTATTGCAAGTAGGTTACAAATTGGCAAGTCCTAGATTGTTTAAACACATGTATTCTTTAGGTAAATATCAGTTTGTACCTTTTATAGTAACTGTTGTGTCTATTGTATTTACCGATTTATTAATGGGTATAATTATAGGTATGGGTGTTGCAATTTTTAATATCTTAATGGCAAACTATAGAACACCTATAATATTAGAAGAGCAACAGGCAAAAGATAATTGTGTTAAAATTACTCTTTCTCAAGAAGTTTCTTTCTTAAATAAAGGTGGATTGCTTCATACTCTAGCACATATTGAGCCTGGAACAAAATTAATTATTGACGCAACAAAATCTATTAGTATTGATTATGATATTATTGAAGTAATAGAATCGTTCAAAGAAAAAGCAAAACATACAGATATAGAACTTGAGGTAATAGGTATTTCGCATAGAATGCCCGTTAATCAGTTCAAAAATTTTAAAAATGTAATTATTGATTCAAAAAAATAGAAAATATGACAACGAGCAAGCACATACAGGAAATATTAACTCCAGACCAAGTAATTGAATTACTTAAGAATGGAAATCAGAGATTTGTAAATGATGAGTTGAGAAATATTAAAACTCATCATGTACTAGAAGCTACAAAAGGAGGACAAAACCCTTTGGCTGCAGTACTAGCATGTATGGATTCTAGATTGCCTATAGAAAGAATTTTTGACAAAACAATTGGCGAACTTTTTGCTTTCCGTACACCAGGTAATGTTGTTGGTAAAGATACTATTGGAGGTATGGAATATGCATCTGTAGTTGCAGGTACTAAATTGATTGTTGTAATGGGACATACACATTGCGGAGCTGTTAGCGCTGCAATTAGTGGTACAGAGTTAGGAAATCTTACTAGTGCTTTAAAAAAAATACATCCAGCGGTAGATTCTGCCGCTGAAAATTTTGAAATATCTACATTAGAAAATTTAGAATATTTGAATGCTGTTATTGATACTAATACTCTTAATCAAATAGCTAAAATTAGAAAAGAAAGTAAAATTTTAAGAGAATTGGAAGAAAAAGGTGAAATCAAAATTATAGCAGCCATGTACGATATTGCTACAGGGATAGTTACTTTCCACTAGACTAATTTAAAAATAAAATATTGAAGTCGATAACTAATAGTGTTTTCACTAATTGTTATCGACTTCTTTTTTTATAATCAATTTTAAATTACACAAAATATTAAAAATTGGTAATATCAGTTTCTAAACTATCACAGAATAATTTATTTAATACTCTCCTTCTTTATATAATTGACTATCTCAATGTAATAATATTTTTAAAAAGCTTTTCCTATAGAAAAATTAATACATCCTTGATCCATAGAACCCGTAGATTCAACATCGTTGTATGTAGCAGTATAATCAGCATTACCAACTATATAGTCAATTCCTAACATAAGACCTCCTGTTCTGAAATGCACTCCGAAATTATGTAAAACACCTCCAAAAATAGAATTACCAGTTACATCTCCATAAATATCTCCAGATGCAGCAAAAAGACCTAAATTCATATTTATTTGATAATATAAGTCTATAGCCATATCATCTGCTAATAAATAACTCACAGATGGACCAATCTTAGGACCGGCTATCATTATTATTCCTGTAGCATCTATAGATTCATAATCTAAATAATTAAGTCTAAGGCTGATGTATGTAAAATTAAGTCCTAAAGCCAATCCTTCAGGTAAACTCTTTTCTAAAGATTTGAAGTGGTATATTTTTCCAGCATCTAAATTTATTCCAAATGATGCGTGATGGTCAAAATCGCCTGTAGGCATAGAGTATCCAATAGCAGTATATTTTCCTTTGTATAAATAATTGCTAGTTGATTTTTTTGTTGGTGTACCACTATTTCCTCCTCCTGTAAATTGTGCAGAAGCTAAGTTAGAAAAGCCTAATAATAGTACAAATAGCAGTAATAATTTTGTAATGTTTTTCATATCAATGATTTTGGTTTAAGTTTATCTCTGTTCCATTTTCCATACATTATATTCTCCATTAGGATTTCCTCTTTGAGATATAAAGAATAATGATTTTCCATCTGGTGTCCATTGTGGCGATATGTCATATCCTCCGTGAAAAGTTACCTGTGTAAGTTTGGTGCCATCTATTTGAACTGTATAAATGTCTAGGTTTTGAGGATATCCAGCACTTTTTTGAGTTACACCTACACATGCTATTGTTTTATTATCAGAAGATATTGATGGACTAGAATATCCTTTAACAGGATCATTTAGAATTAGAGTCTCCATCCCAGTCTTTAAATTAATACTCCAAATTTCCCCTCTGAAACCAGTTTTACTATTTCTAGTAATAATCATTTGCTCACCATCAGGAGTCATTACAGGAGTAAAACCTTCGCCATACTGCGTAACTAAAGATGTCTCGGTATTGAAACTCCATATATAAAATCTGTTACCTTCTTCGCGAGTATAAAAAATCTCTTTTCCATCTATAGAGTAAGATGGTCCCATTTCATCGCGTGTAGAAGCTGCAATTTGTTGTACAGCGGCTCCTTGAGTAGAATTAATTTGATTTATATTATGTATATTTTGTCTTTTTTCAGTAAATGCTATTTTTTTGCTATCGGGAGAAAAAGACATATCCATTACATATCTATTAAAACTCCTTTGCATTGTAGTTCTACCACCTTTAATATTTTTGATATAAAGATTGTTCAATTGATTGACTCTAGCAACATATGCAATCATTTCGCCATTTGGAGATACGGCAATAAACGGAGATGCATACCAAACCAATTGTTTTGTAGTAGGATTTACTTTTACGCTCGGACCTATTACAACTTCATCGTCGCGTGTATATTGTACAAATTTTATTCCTCCTTCTTCTGGTACAGACATTGCACTGTAATCGTAGTGCTTAGGAGAGCATGAAAAGATAAAACTTACAAGGAAAGTTAGAATAATAATTTTTTTCATTTTAGTAGATGTTTAGAGATATCAGTATGATTATTACAAATAAATTATAAATTTGCTTTTTATAGTTCTCAAATTGTATAAATAATAAATGCTAATTATCTAACAACATGGATTATAAGTAAAATTGATTATATGAGAATAGAAGATATATTTATGAAGTATTATTATGCTTAGACTAGATCACTTTATTTTACAATTACCCTTTTTCATTGCTTTGTTTTGGTTTGTAATTATTACAATATCTGTATTTAAAGAGAATAGACACAAATTAGCTCTTTCATTTTTTATGTTGAGTGGAATAGTGTCTCTATACTCAGGAATATTATTCATAGATGGCGACTATGTTGCATTTATGAATTTATATGTAATTTCTGTTTTTCTAGTACTAAGTCAATTTCCTGCATTTTATCAATACATAGTTTCGTTAACCTCAGAAGAAAAATTAGATAAACGATTCTATTTAAGTCACTTTATAACTCCAGTTATAGCAACCTTAATAGCTGTTTATGTACAATATTTTTTCTTTAGCGAAGATGAAAGATTATATTTTTTTAATGAGATACTTCCGTTAGGTGTAGATGTGGTAGGAAAGTATGAGTTTGCTTTTTATGTAGATAAAGGGTTTAAGTTGATATTTATTCTATTTGCATTTTATTATTATTTCAAAACAAATCAACGTATAAAACAACACAAGCAAAAAGTTTTGGATTATTTTTCGAATACAGATATTGTAAATGTAAACTGGTTTAAAATTTTTAGAATTGCATTTTTCTTAGCTTTTATTTCTGGAATTTTATTTCATAGTATAAATAGATCAGATCATTTAAATAATCAAATAATTACTGTCTCTACATATTTATTCCTTTCATTTTTTTACTGGGTAGTAGGATATTTTGGATATAGGCAAGTAGAAATATATAAGCCTAGTGCTACCGATGATATTGTTGAAGAAGATGTTATAATACCTGAAATTAGTACTAATAAAGTTTTTTTGGAAGATGATAAAGCAAAAGAGATTGCCGAAAAAATGGAAAGTATCATTATAGAGAAAAAGTTATACCTTATTTCTAACCTAACTCTTCCGCAGGTTGCACGTGCAACAGGTACTAACCGTAGTTATCTATCTTTTGTAATAAATGATTATTTGAATTCTAATTTCAGTAAATATATAAATCAAAAACGTATAGAATACGCAATACAACTACTTCGGAATAACGAAGCTAGAATTAGCAAAGACTTATCTGTAGAATGTGGGTTTAATTCTCAAGCAACATTTTATAGAGTTTTTAAAGAATATACCGGTGAATCCCCATCAAAATATAGGGATAAAATAGTGTTACAATCTTTGTAGTAATGATTAATTTTCTATAGGTATTAATTTGAACCCAGATGAAGATTTTGTATTAGAATTCAATTATCAGTTTAGAGAAAACAAAAGTACTAATAACTTAAACACTGAATCAGATGTTACATAATTTGGGACAGGTTTTAATCTCTAGGTATTTTTGTTCGTAAAAAAAGAGGATGAATATTAATTCATCCTCTTTTGTATTGTATGTAGTTTATAGCTTATTTCAAAGGATTAACTGTAACCTTGCCTTTAAAAGATATCATAATAACAGCTTTAGCTTGTTGGTTAAACCCACCAGTAACTTCGTAACTAAATTC
>JADGDT010000214.1 GCA_016744755.1 Ichthyobacteriaceae bacterium
ATTAAAAATCATTGTAGGATACTCAGTAATATACTTTCTGATTCGTGTAAATCCACTTCCGTATTTTTCAATATCTTTTGTGAGGTAAAGAGTTTCGGCTATTAGTTTATTACGTGTTCGTGCATGATAATCGTCACTAGCCAAATCTTCTATTGTTAGTCCTCCGTATAATGTACCTGGGTTAAAGAAACTTATTTTATTATCGAATATTTTTATTTGCACATCACTAGTATCTGTATAATCGCGATGAACTAAACTATTTACTAATAATTCTCTTATTGCTTCTAGCGGATATTCTGGAATTTCTGTTCTTTGAGTTGATTCTCCTTTTATTTCGAAAGCAAATTTTAAATGAGCAATTATCTTCTTCATAGACTCTTTGAGTACAGTATATAAATCGCCAGATATAATATCGTCAGCAATAATATTAGAGCTTGATTTGAATCTACCTATGTGAACATTGTACTTAAAAAAATCTTTACTGAATAGTATTATAGATGCTTTAGTTGGTGAATCGTCTTTAATGAGTTTTAGCATTATTTAATGCGTCTAAAGGAATACTGGATAATGCAAAACGTTCTACATTATTAACTTTTTGTACAAACTTAGTTACTAGAGAAATATTTATATCTTTTATAGTGGCAGATTTACATAAGTATGAATCCCAAGAATATTGTATTGAATATAGGTAGGTGTCTGATATTTCTTGTACACTTAATTGATGATTTGAATTTTGTTTTCGGATGTAATATCTGCCTTTAAATGATAGAGGTTTTACAGGGAACTCTTTTATTATAAAAACAGCAATATCCCTTTTTTCTAATTTATGTAGTTCTACATCTGGAATTATTGATGGTTCTGTACTTTGTTTAATTTCGTTAATCCATTTTTGAATTGTTTCTTCGGTAGCAGAGATACCAACAATGCTTTTATTATCTTTTACTCCAATTATTACTTTACCTCCTTTTGTATTGGCAAAAGCTACAAGTGTTTCTATAACAGTTTTAGAAAATGATTGCTTTAACTCTACAGTTTCATTTTCGCCATTAGAAATAATATTTTGTAACTCTATAATATTCATTTACTTGTTTTTAAATTCTATAATATGTTTGATAACATGGTTTTGTTATTCCTCTGACAATGTAGGAAATATTGGTAAGCTTAAAGCCTATATACATTTTTGAGGCTAGTTTTTATATATGCGAATATAATTATATTATGTACTTACATTATATCTTTTTGCCAATTTATGTTTGTGTAATGTATTTATCTTTTGGTTGTCTAATTTCTAATAATATTTTCTTTTTTTTATGCCCCCAATTGTAGTGTTATACCAATTTCATTTCAAAATGCTCTTTTATATTCGAAGTATAGTTCTGCTACATTAATTTAAAATTTATTGCATAGCCTTAGCTATGGACTAAATTTTAAATAAAATGTAGTTGAGTTCTAATAATCACCACTTTTTCAATAATTTTATACCTCATCCCTAAAGCCCGCCTAGACGTCGAGGCTGGGGAGAAATCATTGAAAAAGCTAAATCTGTTTTTAATATTTTTTGATTCCCTTTAGGGCTAGGGCAAAACAAAAAATATAAAATTGTGGTGATTATTAGAATATACATAAAATGTAGTTGAGCTAGATAAAGAATATAATGTGCATTTTGATGTGTAGTTGGTATGAAAGCGGAAAGTGGGAATTGGCACATTATAATTATTATGTTTGGGTCTAAATATTTTGGTGTTGTATTTATTATTTTTTATTCTTGATATTGGATATATTTATAGGTAGTTGCTATTTGTCTTTTTCGTAAACAATAATACCTATATTAAGTATGTGTTGTTTTAATTCTTGGACTTTTATAGTGTTAAAATTTACTACATCTACAAAATAGGGTATTGGAAGTTCTTCGTTAAGCATACCATGTAATCTTGAGGTAGTTTCGAAGTCTATTTTTTCGCCAATGATAGCAATATCTATATCGGATCCTTTTTTGTAGTTTCCCATAGCCCTAGAACCAAAAATAATTGCTTTTTCTATTTTGGTGTACATAGAAAAGGTTTTTACTATTAAGTTGTAACTATTATCGTATATGCCAAAATTATTATTCATCTTTTTCTTTAAAATTTAGATAAAGTGCTTTTAATAAATTGAAGTATTCTTTGTTGATTTTATAAATGATTAATTCGGTGGTTTCTTCGTCGTAGGTATGGGCGGTAAGGTTTCTATCTTCGAGTGCAGAAATCCACAATTCGCCTTCGTCAATTACTCCTATCTGAAATGCTTGTTTAATAGATTGCTTGGGACTTTTTACAATATACCCTTCGCTCTCTAGGTAGTCTTTTAACAATTTCCACGAGAGTTCAAAACATACTTCATAAAACTGAATTATACCTCCTTTTTCTGCTTCTGAAGGATTATTAATTGCTATTGTTCTCTCTAAAAGTCTAAATGATTTTTCGTAATTTACAAATCTTTGTTTCCAACGTATTTCTTTGTTATACTGCATATTAGTTGTTTTATTTTTTCTAATAAATTATCTAAATATGACATACTTTATCTAAAGTACATAACATTAGTTTACCTAGTTTATTTATAATTTAATCTTAAAAAGCAGGTAATTATATTTCAAATTATTCTATCTACATTTTAGAGGCTAATTTTTATATATGCGAATATAATTATATTATGTACTTACATTATATTTTTTTGTCAATTTATGTTTATGTAATATTTTTTATGCCCCCAATTGTAGTGTTATACCAATTTCATTTCAAAATGCTCTTTTATATTCGAAGTATAGTTCTGCTACATGAATTTAAAATTTATTGCATAGCCTTAGCTATGGACTAAATTTTAAATAAAATGGGTTGAGTTCTAATAATCACCACTTTTTCAATAATTTTATACCCCATCCCTAAAGGGAGAAATCATTGAAAAAGCTAAATCTGTTTTTAATATTTTTTG
>JADGDT010000215.1 GCA_016744755.1 Ichthyobacteriaceae bacterium
TTACGCTGATTAATGAGGGTGTGACTAGTTAATGGAATTAGACTTAACAATTACAACACCATTATCTTTCATCTCGTCAATTGCAAGTTCTGAATCAGCTGTAGATATATTTACTCCTTTGCATGCGTCTTCAATTAGGTATGTTTTATACCCTAAACTCTTTGCATCGTTAGCTGTGAATTTTACGCAATAGTCTGTCGCTAATCCGCAGATGTAAACTGTTTCAATTTCCTTATCTTTTAGATAATCATCGAGTTCAGTTTTAGTTTTTTTATCATTTTCGAAGAATCCTGAATAACTGTCGATATTAGGATTATTACCTTTTTGGATTACCTTTTCTATTTTGCTCTGATTCAAATTTAGAGCAATCTCTGATCCAAAAGTATTTTCTACACAATGGTCTGGCCAAAGAATTTGTTTTATCCCTTTTAGATTCACAAAATCGCCAATGTTATTATTTTTGTGTTGACTAGCAAAACTCTTATGATCGTAGGTATGCCAGTCTTGAGTGGCAATTATTAAGTCGAACTTATCTTGAATTTTATTGATAATTGGAATTACAGAATCGCCATATTTAACTTCTAATGCTCCTCCAGCAAGGAAATCGTTTTGTACATCTACAATTAGTAAAGCCGTATTTTTCATGGTCTATTTAGTTTAAAGTATAAAGTGTTTGAGGTGATAGAGCAAAGGAGATTAATGCTTTTTGTGTTTACAAATTCTCACTTCAATTTTTTTCATTGCTCCCGCAGTTTCACAATTAAATCGTGACGTGTACTGTATAAACTCTCTTCTAATCCAACAGGATAATTGTGTGGGAATTCTAAACGTTTTATTGCTGGATCTAATCTAGTTAATTCTTCGAGAGAATTTTTTCTAATATCATCTAAACTTGGACTTCTATAAACAAGATTTCCTTTTCTGAAAATAGGCACTAACAAATCTTTACTTTCAAAAAGACTAGGTCTTACTTTTATTCTTCTAGTATAATCGGCAGGGTCAATTGCTAATGGACTGTCTCCTACTTCAGAACCAACATCATAAATCATATCGAATCTATACTTCTTGTTTATGTAAAAACGTTTCACCTGTTGATTACCAGGATTATTAATTTTTATTGATTGTTCTGATAGTTTAATTTTATTAATCCACTCCCCTTTTTCTTTAATGGCTGATAGCTTGTAAACACCACCCAATGCTGGTTGATCGAAAGCTGTTGCCAATTTTGTGCCTATTCCCCAAGTGTCTATTTTTGCTCCTTGATTTTTCAGACTTCGCAATAAAGTTTCGTCTAGGTCGTTACTTACAATTACCTTTGCCTCGGTAAACCCTGCGTTGTCAAGCATCTTCCTAGCCTTGATACTCAGGTAAGCCAAATCTCCAGAGTCCAACCTTATCCCTGCTAATGTTTTACCTTTTTTACGAAGTTTTTTTCCTACCTCGATGGCATTCTCAATTCCTTTTGAGGTGTTGAATGTATCAACCAGAAAAACACAATTATTTGGCAATGCATCTGCATAAGCTTCGAAGGCTTTAATTTCATTTTCGAAAGATAACACCCAAGAATGAGCATGTGTGCCTGCAATAGGAATTCCGAATAGTTTGCCTGCTAAAACATTTGATGTGGAATCTACTCCCCCAATATACGAAGCTCTAGATGCACTTAATCCGCCATCAATTCCTTGAGCTCGTCGCAATCCGAATTCCATTACAGTTTCCTGTTTTGCGCTATTTTTAATTCTTGCCGCTTTGGTAGCTACAAGTGTTTGGAAATTGATAATGTTTAGTAAAGCTGTTTCTATAATTTGGCATTGTAGTAAGGAACCTTTTACTTTTACTAGTGGCTCGTTTGGAAAAACCACAGTCCCTTCGGGGATGGCATCAATGTCTAATTCTATTTTTAATTCTGATAAATACTCTAGAAACTCAGTAGAGAAAAGCTCTTTTCCATCGTTTCCTTTTAACGTTTTTAGATAATCAATATCATCATCTTCGAATTCTAGATTTTCTAGATATTCTATTGCGTACTGTAAACCAGCCGCAATGCTGTAACCTCCACTAAAAGGTTGCTTACGATAGAATAGATGAAATACAGCTTCTTTGTTATGAATATTATTTTTCCAATATCCATAAGCCATTGTAAGCTGATATAAATCGGTAAGAAGTGATAAGGATGTATTGTAGATTGCGTTTAACGACATTTGATTTTGTTTATTGGCAATTTACATAAAATTTGTGATTTATAATGAGTGATAATGTGATCAGTAATGTAGTTATGAGTGAAAAAGTAATATCCTTATATCAATTACTTTTTCACTCATCAATACTTACTGCTTCTCTGTTCTATGATTACTACTAAAACTTCTTTCCTACAGACAAAGAGAAAGTATAGGCAGTATGTGATTCTTTTTTGTAATCGAAAACTAAAGCAGGAGCAATAACCCAATCTCTAGGCAATAAAAAAGCATATTCTGTTCCTATACGAGTTACCCATAAATCTTCATTTTTCTCGAATTCATAACCAACCCCTGCAAAAACACCTAAGTGATCGTAAACTTCGTAACCTAAGACTAATGCAGTTAATAGAGCATTTTCTCTTACACGGTGTTCGCCATCGCGACCTTTTACTGTATAGTTCTGAAACTCAATTTCATTTATCCATTTTGCAAAAAACTTATGATTGAAGGCGTACATAACTTCTATTCCGTTTGTGGGTATAAACTGAGCTGATGTCTCTCCTTCCTCGGTATGTAGAGAAGGGATGTAACTTTGGCTCATTGTGGCAGAAATTTGCCAATGCTTAAACTCTCCATGTTCGGCATGTTCTGTGTTGACAACGTGTTCGTTATGCTCGTTGTGTTCCTCTTGAGCATTTATTAAAAATGGAAATGCTAATACAATTAGTAGTAATGTTTTTTTCATGATTTATTTATCTTTTATCACTGAATAACTTCGAGC
>JADGDT010000216.1 GCA_016744755.1 Ichthyobacteriaceae bacterium
AATATCTGCATTTGTAAAAGAAAAGATTGAAGGTGATAAAATTAACAACATCAGACTAAAGACATTTTTTATATCTACCTATATTACAGCATTTTTTTTATTAATATCATTAATATTTTCATTTGGAATAGCATTTATTTACATGATAATAATAAATACATACTTATTTCTGATTCTGTACATATTAATATTCCGTTACTTTTATATTAAACTTCAAAATTAGATAATGCAAACACATAAGAGAGGAGAATCATTAAACAGTATTTAATTAAACATACCCCCCTTTCATACACCTACTAATACTAAGTGGATATTTACAACAAAAAATATCCCGAAGATAATCTCAACGGGATATTAATAAACTGAACCATATATAAACTATAACTAACTTTAAAAAAGTATAGTATTTTAAATCAAAAAAAATGAGAAAATACCGGTAGCATTATTTTTACACGCTTTTAAATTGCAATACCGGAACTCCCTCTAACCAAAACTATAAACCAAAAGAACCATATAAAAACGTGCAGTATAATTAAGAACTATGAATAATTGATCAACTAACAAAACAACTATTTCTCTTTATTAACACTGCAAATATATAATGAAATTACTAAGTGTACAACAAACACTTGCTATTTTTTTACACTCCTCAATACTCATTACTATTTCGTTTTATTATGGATTATGTTTATCTAAAAAATATCAATACGTTACGTACAATGCACAAAATTTAAAAAAATGTTATAAAAAGCGCAAAACACTCAAAAAGAAAAATTATTTTTACAGTCTGAAAAATTATATTTATAATACTTTTTTTATGAAAAATACAGCATTCAAAAACATACATGAAGGGTTAGGAGCTAAAATGGTTCCTTTTGCAGGATTTTATATGCCTGTTCAATATGAAGGTCTTATTGCGGAACACTTAAACGTAAGAGAAAATGTTGGGGTATTTGATGTATCTCACATGGGAGAATTCTTTGTTTCGGGTCCTAATGCTTTTGACTTAGTACAATTTATTACCTCTAACGATGTAGCTAAACTAGAAGATGGAGGAATACAATATTCTTGTATGCCTAACAACGATGGAGGAATTGTTGATGACTTACTTGTTTACCGAATTAACGATCAGAAATATATGTTGGTTGTTAACGGAGCAAACCTAGATAAGGATTGGGCTTGGGTTTCAGGTAAAAATGAAACATTTGGTGCAGACATCATCAATTTATCTGATGAATACTCTTTGCTTGCAGTACAAGGCCCTAAAGCTGTCGATACTCTTCAGTCACTTACAAACATCGACATGAAGGCTATGAAATATTACACTTTCGAAATTGGAACCTTTGCAGGTATTGACGAAATTATTGTTTCTGCAACGGGATATACTGGTTCTGGTGGATTTGAGGTATATTTCAAAAATAAGCATGCTCAACTTATTTGGGATAAGATTTTTGAAGCTGGAAAAGATTTCGGTATTAAACCTATAGGGCTAGGTGCAAGAGATACTCTTAGACTAGAGATGGGATTCTGTTTGTATGGAAACGACATCAACGACGAAACTTCTCCACTTGAAGCTGGTTTAGGATGGATTACTAAATTCACAAACGAATTTAATAACTCTGAATATCTGAAAACCCAAAAGGAAGAAGGTATAACTAAAAAACTTGTTGCTTTCGAAATGGAAGGAAAAAGAGTTGCACGACACGATTACGATATTGTTGATGTTGAAGGTAATAAAATTGGAGTAGTTACTTCAGGGACAATGGGACCATCGGTACAAAAATCTATTGGTATGGGATATGTTCCAAAAGAGATATCAAAACCTGGAAATAATATTTTTATTCAAGTTAGAAAAAACATGATTCCTGCAAAGATTGTAAAACTTCCTTTTTATAAAGGATAAAATATTATCAATCAACTTTATTCTAAGAACCGTTCTAATAAATATAGAACGGTTTTTTTCTAATACATATTTCATAAATTGAAATTCATTAGATTTGTGATGAATTTTTAAATAAAAACCAACAACATGGAAATAAATAAATATATAGATCATACCGTTCTTAAAGCTACTACTACAGAATCTGATATTGTAAAACTATGTGACGAGGCTAAACAACACAATTTTTACGCAGTTTGTGTAAACGGTTGTTATGTTAATTTAGCTAAAGAAAACCTTAAAGGCTCTGATGTTTCTATTGCTGCTGTTATTGGATTTCCTTTAGGGGCAATGTCAAAAGAAGCCAAAGTATTTGAAGCTGAAAAATGTATTGCCGATGGGGCAAACGAAATCGATATGGTTTTGAATGTTGGGTTTTTGAAAGACGGTAGATTTGACGAAGTTGAAGAAGAGATCAAAGAAATAAAAGAAGCAATTGGCGATAATATTCTTAAAGTGATTTTCGAAAATTGCTACCTTACAAAAGGCGAAATTAAAATTGCTAGCCAACTAGCTGTAAATGCTAAAGCTGATTTCGTAAAAACATCTACAGGCTTTGGAACCGGTGGTGCTACTTATGGGGATGTTGAAATAATGAAATCGGTAGTTGAAGGCAAGACAGAGATTAAAGCTGCAGGAGGAGTAAGAGATCTTGAAACTGCTCAGAAATATATAGATATGGGAGTTACAAGATTAGGTACTTCTTCAGGGGTATCGCTTGTTACAACAGGAAAATCAAAAGAAGGAGAATATTAATTTTCTGAAAATATAATTTAAGGTGAATTGGTGCTTTTCAAAAACTACCTCTTCACCTTTTTTATTTTAACAAAAGGTAACATGAAAAGATACTGCCCAAATAGAGTCTTCCCTCCCTACTCTTTTATTCCTACTCAAAACTTAAATCCAAATAGAGTTGGTGGATACAGAGAAGGAATACCCGATCCTATTTCTAAACCAATAGATGAAAATAATTTCTTTAAACATCAAGATTATTTGTTTGCCATAGATTTAA
>JADGDT010000095.1 GCA_016744755.1 Ichthyobacteriaceae bacterium
GTTTGGGCAAGACATGCACCAATACTTTTTCCAATTGTAGGAAAGGTAAAAGAAGGAAAATATGAAGTAGGAGGGAAAGAATATTTTTTAGGTCAACACGGTTTTGCAAGAGATAGAGCTTTTGAGTTAGACGAGATTACAAAAACTAAAGTTGTTTTTAAATTAGAAAGTGATGATGAGAGTTTAAAAATATACCCTTTTAAATTCAATTTATTTGTAAAATATAAATTAGAAGGTGCTAAGCTTGATATTTGTTATGAAGTTGTAAATACCGATACAAAAGAAATTCTATTTTCGCTTGGAGCTCACCCTGGATTTACTGTTCCTTTTGACTCTAGCAGTAGATTTGAAGATTACTACTTAGAATTTGAAAAAAAAGAAACTGCCGATAAACTTCTACTTTCGAGTAATGGTTTTTTAAGTGGAGAAGTTCACGAAAAGTTCCTCGACAAAACAAAAACTATTCCCTTAAAATATGAAATTTTTAGTAAAGATGCTTTAGTTTTCGAAAACTTAAAATCATCTTACATCAGTATAAAAAGTAAACAAACAGATGTTTCTCTTAAAATGGGTATAGCTAATTTTCCATTTCTAGGTATTTGGACTATGCCAGCAAAAGATGCACCTTATATA
Source organism: Ichthyobacteriaceae bacterium (assembly GCA_016744755.1). Lineage (GTDB taxonomy): Bacteria > Bacteroidota > Bacteroidia > Flavobacteriales > JADGDT01 > JADGDT01. Next base: position 634 of record JADGDT010000095.1, read on the forward strand.
TGTATAGAACCATGGTATGGCGTAGCTGATTCCGAATCATCTACTGGTAAATTTGAAGATAAGAAAGCTATAAATAAATTAGCTGTAGAAGATAATTTTGTAATGAAGTTTTTCATTGAAATTGTTTAGTGTTTATATAATTTATAGTGGTATTGAATTTCATAATTGCAAAAAGTAATAAGTTTATAACAAAGATTGGCAAATGTTTTTTTGTAGATATAACAATGTGTTCTTTGTGTAAAGCTTTGTAATTACTTGTGTTTAAATGAATCTCATTTTCACTGATAATATAAGTGGTTTTATTCCAAAATAAACAAATTAATTATCTTAAAAAATCTACTATCTTTGCTCGGTTTAAATAAAATGTAAAGATTTTTGTTGTTACTAGTCGTACAACACGTCAAGATATAAATTAGTAGGTAATATGAAGTTTACACTCGAGGTAAAGGATAAAATGTCTAAGGCACGTACAGGTGTTGTAGAAACTGCACATGGAAAAATTGAAACACCAATTTTTATGCCAGTAGGTACTGTTGGAACAGTGAAGGGAGTTCACCAACGTGAATTGAAGGAAGATATAGAAGCTCAAATAATTTTAGGAAATACATATCATTTATTTTTACGACCAGGTATGGACGTGATGGAAAATGCAGGTGGACTTCATAAATTTATGAATTGGGACAAACCTATTCTTACCGATTCTGGTGGTTATCAAGTTTATTCTCTAGCGGCAAACAGGAAAATTACAGAGGAGGGAGTTAAATTTAAATCTCATATTGATGGTTCTACACATTTTTTCACGCCAGAAAACGTAATGGAAACTCAACGTACCATTGGTGCTGATATAATTATGGCTTTCGATGAATGTCCTGCATATCCATCGGAATACAAATATGCCAAACGCTCTATGGAGATGACACACCGTTGGTTAAAACGTTGTTTTACTCACCTCGATAAGGTTCCACCAAAATATGGTTTTGATCAAGCACTATTTCCAATAGTACAAGGAAGTTCTTACATGGATTTAAGAACAAAATCTGCCGAAACAATTGCTTCTTTCGAAGCCGATGGTAATGCAATTGGCGGTTTGAGCGTAGGAGAACCAGCAGAAGAAATGTACAAAACTACAGAGCTAGTTTGCGGAATATTACCAGAAGACAAACCGAGATATTTAATGGGTGTTGGAACACCAATAAATATTTTAGAAAATATAGCTTTAGGTGTAGATATGTTCGATTGTGTCATGCCTACGCGTAATGCTCGTAACGGAATGTTATTTACTTCAGAAGGAACAATAAATATTAAAAACCGTAAATGGGCCGATGATTTTTCGCCTTTAGACCCTAACGGAAGTACATATGTAGATAGTTATTATACAAAAGCTTATGTTCGACATTTATTTGCTGCAAATGAATTTTTAGGAAAACAAATTGCTTCTATTCATAATTTAGGATTTTATTTATGGCTGACTAAGCAAGCAAGAGAGCATATAAAAGCAGGCGACTTTTATGAGTGGAAAAATATAATGGTAAAGAAATTAGGTGTAAGACTTTAAATAATTAACAAAATTAAGTTAGCAGTTAAAGATTATCAGTTAACAATTATCAGTTAACAATTAACAGTTAACAATTAACAGTTAACAATTAACAGTTAACAATTATCAGTTAACAATTAACAGTTAACAATTAACAATTGGTTGGTACTTTAAATTGAACATTGCTAATTGAACATTGAACATTGCTAATTGAACATTGAACATTGCTAATTGAACATTGAACATTGAACATCGAACATTGCTAATTGCACATTGAAAAAGAATGAAAAAACTTGATTTATATATAATTAGAAAATTCTTAGGGACATTTGTTTTTACCATTGTTCTTCTTCTGGCTATTGCAATTGTGATTGATATATCCGAAAAGATTGATGATTTCATGCAAGAGGGCATTACAATGTCTGTGATTATTAATGAGTATTATTTCAATTTCCTTCTTTTCTACGGCAACATGTTCATGCCATTAGTTGTGTTTTTAGCAGCTATACTTTTTACCTCTAAGATGGCCGAACAGACCGAAATTGTTGCATACTTAGCTGGAGGAATTAGTTTTAATAGATTGTTGTACCCTTACTTTATAGGCGCTACTATTTTAGCATTTGTATCATTGGTGATAAATCATCAGATTTTACCCCAATCAAATTCTGTTCGTAAAGAATTTGAGTCAAAATACATTGATAAGAAAAAATCTAAGCGACACGAAAATATTCACAGACAGATAAAACCAGGTGAATATATTTACATAAAAACATATAATACCGAAAGAAATCAAGGGTTCGATTTCTCTATTGAAAAATTTGAAGGGACAAAACTGAAATTCAAATTGAGTAGTGATTATATCAATTTCAACCCCGAAGACTCTGTTTACAAACTTCGTAATTGGAGGTTGAGATCTTTATCCGATACAAATGATAAAATTTCTAACGGTTATCAGAAAGATACAACTTTTGCATTTTTACCAAAAGATTTAACTCCAGTTACATATGCAGCAGAAACAATGCCTTACTCCGATTTAAATACATTTATTGAAGAGCAAAAATTTAGAGGATCGGAAAATTTAAGTACTTACCTAGTTGAAATGTATAGGAGGACATCAATGCCTGCATCAACATACATTCTAACACTTATTGCCGTTTCACTTTCATACAGGAAGAAAAGAGGAGGTATGGGATTAAATTTAGCTATAGGGTTAGGTCTGATGGTCCTTTATATTTTCTTTATGAGAATAGCAGATACTTTTGCCATAAAAGATGATTTCCCGCCTATGCTAGCAGTTTGGATTCCCAATATTACTTTTGGCTTACTCTCTTTATACTTATACAATAATGCTAGGAAATAACAATCAATACCTACAACTACATATAATTGTATTTATATGGGGTTTTACAGCAATTATAGGAAAACTCATTTCATTGGATGCTGTAACTTTAGTATGGTATAGAATTTTCTTTACCGTGATATCAATTTTTGTATTTATGAAAATTGTAAAAATTGATTATAAATTAGAGAAAAAAGCAATATTACAGCTTTTGGGAATAGGAGCTTTGATAGCTGTACATTGGTCTACTTTTTTTCTTGCAATAAAAATATCTAATATTTCCATTACCCTTGCTAGTTTATCAACAGGTGCATTTTTCGTTTCAATTATTGATCCAATTATCAACAAAAGAAAACCTGTTTATTACGAAATAATGCTAGGTATAATTGTTGTAATAGGTATTTATTTGATATTAGATGTTGAAGGTGATTATAGAACAGGGGCTTATATTGCATTATTCTCATCATTTATGGCATCTCTATTTTCTGTTTTTAGTGGTAGGATAGCTCATCGTTGGGATTCAACAGTAATTACCTTTTATCAAATGTTGGGTGGTGTACTCACACTTTCCATAGTAATTCCTTTTTTAGGGTCAGATATAGTTAATTTTACTGTTCCATCTGGCATGGATTTGTTTTACCTAATTATACTTTCTACAATTTGTACAGCTTATACTTTTATTGCTGTAATGAAATTGATGAAAACTTTATCTGCATTTACTGTTGTACTTACAATAAATTTAGAGCCAGTTTATGGTATAATTATGGCTTACTTCATTTTTGGGGAATCAGAAACTATGTCACCTCAGTTCTACATAGGAACACTAGTTATTATTTCTACTGTTTTCTTGAATTCTTGGCTTAAAGGTATAAAGATGAAGAAAGTAATTAAATCTAAAAACAAAAGAAATATAGTATTAGAAGATAAATCGTAAATGCAATAATCACTATAACATTACACGAAATTAAATAAAAAAATATATTAAAAAGATGGAAGAGTTTACATTTAGCTTAAAGGATGAAGAGTATATTGAGATGATTAAGGTTATTAAAATATTCAAACTTGTTGGGAGTGGAGGAGAAGCAAAAATAAAAATAGATAATGGCGATGCTATACGAAATGGTGTTGTTGAGTCTCGTAAAAGAGCAAAACTCCGTGCAGGTGATGTAATTGAATTTGGTAATGGCAGAATAAATATAACAGAGTAGCTTTTTTTAATTTGAAGAGTCATTTTTATTATTAAATTGCGACTTCAAAATAAATAAGAAAATATTAAAATATTATGGGATACTATTTCAATAAGATAGTTAATGATTTAAGTTTCGAAGAGGCAATAAATAAAATAGTAGAGGAGCTAGTAAACGAGGACTTTGAGATAGTTTCTAAAGTTGATTTTAAAGATACATTTTCAAAGAAATTAAATGTTGATTATCTTGATTACACTGTATTGGGTGCATGTAATGCAAAGTTTGCACACGATGCCGTTTCTGCCGAAGTGCTGCTAGGTTTAATGTTGCCCTGTAACGTTCTTGTAAAAAGAATAGATGATAATAGTATAGAAATTGCAATTGTTGATCCTGTTGCTTCTCTTAGTATTTTCGAGAATAATGAAGTAGAAAAAATTGCTAATATTTTACAAGATAAACTTGTAAGAGTTATAAATAATATTTAGTCTATTCCTTAAAATTTTTATTAAAATACAACAGGCTGTTTCATCTTTTGATACAGCCTTTTTTTGTATAAACATGTTATATATCTAGGCTTTCTTTCTTATATTTTTATAAAACCTATTGTTAATAAAATTGGTGATAACATTTTATTATTGGTAAAAATATATGTCAAAAATATTTTTACATTTTTATAATCAAAATTAAATTAGGTTAAATTTGCCTTACTAGTAAAAACTAAAATAGTTTTATTAGTTTCCATAATTGTGTAATATCCTTTATTTTAGGATGATAGATAGTGTTTTTAAATAAAATAGGATAATACTATAAGTGTATATGAAAAATATTTTTGATCAAAAAAAAATAGTTTTAATTATAATTATAATTGTGGGAAGTGTACTTTCTGCAAGTTCTCAAACAACAGATAGTTTAAAAAACAGAAAATTATTAATAAATAGTATAGCTCCTGTAGCATTAATTACCTCTGGCTTATTAATTAATAATAGTAGTTTCGAAAAACAATTTCAAGAAGATATTAGAAATAGAGTAGGTAATGATTTCCATAATTCTATAGATGATTATACTCAATATATACCAATTGCAGAGTTGTACATCGCTGATGTTTTAGGAGTAAAAAGCAAAAATCATTGGTTCGACCAAACTAAATATCTGTTCATATCAAATCTTATTTCAGGAATAATTACTCACGGACTTAAGAACTCAATTTATAAAACAAGACCAGATGGGTCTGCCAATAACTCATTTCCATCAGGACATACTTCTTTTGCATTTACAAACGCAACAGTGTTATTTTACGAATTTCAAGATAGTTCACCTTTACTAGCTTACAGTGGTTATGCATTTTCAACAACTACGGCCACCTTCAGAGTATTAAATAATAAACATTGGGTTTCTGATGTTTTGGTAGGTGCAGGAATTGGAATATTGGTAACTAACTTGGTTTACTATTTTGAGCCTTTTAAAAATTTCAATCCTTTTATTAATTCAGATAAATTCACTCTAGTACCAGTTATGAATAGAGGTAAGTATGGAGCTTATTTTTCCTATGCTTTCTAATTTATTTGCGCTATATTTCTACAAATATTATTTTCATTTTATCAAGTGTAATAATCACTTTTAATATTATTTTTGTTAAGTAAATAAAGAATAAAATTCTATTAATGATTTTTAAAAGGAATAAAAACAAACAGCCTAAAAGTTTATCAACTAAAATCTTAATAGGATTAATATTTGGTATTTTCTTAGGTTTATTTTTTGGAGAGTATTTATCTAGTTTATCTATTCTAGGAGATGCTTTTATTGGGTTGTTGCAGATGACAGTTTTACCATATATTATGCTCTCGTTAATGGTGAATATAGGGAGGTTATCTGTAGATAAGGGAATGAAAATGATAAAGAATGGAGCTATAGTTTTAACTCTTTTATTATCTACGGGAGTCATTATAGTTTTACTATTACCACTAGTATTTCCTGAGTGGGTATCAGCTTCTTTTTATGCTACAAGTTATACTTCTTCTCCTAAAGAGATTGACTTTTTGAATCTATTTATACCTTCAAATCCTTTTGCAGCATTATCAGATAACACAGTTCCTTCTGTTGTACTATTTAGTATTTTGGTAGGTATGGGTTTAATTCATGTGACAGGTAAAGAGAAATTACTAAATGGTTTTGATACACTAGCAACAGCTCTCAACAACGTAAATAAAATGATTGTTAAGCTTACCCCTTATGGTGTTTTTGCAATTGCAGCTAGTACTGCAGGATCAATGACGATGGGAGAAATAGGAAAACTACAAGCTTATGTAATTGTTTATTCTGCAGCTAGTATTTTATTAGCTCTAATATTTTTACCATTAATTATTTCAGCATTTACTCCTTTTAAATACAAAGATATTTTTAGAGTTACCAAGGATACATTAATTACAATTTTTGCTACAGGTAAAATAATAATTGTACTCCCACAACTTATAGAAAACATACAACAACTTTATATCGATTATGAGTTAGACGACGAAGATAGACTACAATCTGTAGAGGTTCTTTTCCCTTTAGCTTACCCATTTCCAAACCTTGGTACTCTAGTGGTTTTCATTTTTGTTCCTTTTGCAGGTTGGTTTGTAGGTAACGAAATAGGTTTTTCTGAATATCCCACCTTCGTTGGTTCTCTTCTGATGAGTAGTTTTGTAGCACCTGTTTCTGGAATTCCTTTTATGCTTGAAATTATGGATATACCAGGAGATATTTTTAATCTTTTTGTAGTGTCTAGTGTGTATATAGATAGGGTTAGAGTAGTATTGGGAACAATGCACCTTATCGCTTTTGTTTTAATTACAGGAGCCATGACTTATGGTTTGTTTAAGATAAATTCACGTAGATTAATGACTGCACTTTCTTCTACATTATTGGGTGCTATTTTATTATTTGTTCCTGTAAGTTACTATCTAGAATATGCTTTCGAAGGAGCCTACACAAAAGATAGACTTATTGTTGATATGGACTTACTCTCTTACGATGTTAAATCTACTTTATTGGAGAATCCAAAACCAATCTATCCTAGATTGCGTAATGGCAAAAGTAGATTAGAACGTATTAAAAAGAGAGATGTAATTAGAATAGGATTTTACGAAACATCAATGCCTTTTGCATATTTCAATATCAAAGGAGATATTGTAGGCTTTGATATTGATATGGCAAATAAATTAGCTTTAGATTTAGGAGTATCTATTGAGTACATAGATATTGCAAATCAAAAACAATCAGCTGATGAATTGCTGAATAAAGATTATTTAGATATAGTAATGTCAGGTACAGCACTTACGAGTAGCTATGCCGAAAATCATATAATTACCAATAGTTATTTAGATGTCAGCCTTGCTTTAGTAACAAAGAATAAGGTAAATGTACTTAATGATTACGATGAAACATATAATTCGCTAGTAAATGTTTTTACACTAGAAGAGAATGATTATAGTAATATTTTTAAGAGTATATTTCCTCAGTCCAACATAGTAAAACAAGATTCTGTTTATAATTTTTTCAATGGCAAATATCCTGATTTAGACGCAATGCTTACAACGGCAGAAGCTGGAGCATCATGGACTTTGTTGTATCCTGAATTTCAGGTTGTAAATCCTTTTGTCGAAGCTGTAGCTTTACCTTTGGTTTATACAATTGGAGGAGCAGATAAAGAGTTTGAAGCTTTCATCAACCATTGGATAGAATTAAAAAAGAAAGATAAAACTATAGACCAGTTGTATGAGTATTGGATTTTAGGAAAGGATGTTAAACATACAAAGCCTAGATGGAGTATTGCCCATGACGTATTGCATTGGATAGATTAGAAATTTAAAGTTAATTAGGTATAAATGGCCAAGGTAAAACAAGACGATCAAGTAAATAAATTAGTACAAGATATAAAGCAAGGAAATTATAAGCCAATATATTTTTTCTCGGGCGAAGAGCCTTACTACATTGATAAACTTTCTGAATTTATCGAAAAAAATGTTTTAGCTGAAGATGAACGCGATTTTAATCAGACTGTGATGTATGGTGCCGATACTAATGTTACAGAGATCATAGCTACGGCCAAACGTTTTCCTATGATGGCTGAGCATCAGGTAGTAATTATACGTGAAGCCCAAGGGATTTCTGATTTTAATCAAAAAATGGATGACCTAGTATCTTATGCCAAAAATCCTCAGAAATCAACTATTCTTGTTTTTGATTACAAATACAAAAAAGCAGATTCTAGGAAAGCATTTTTTAAAGAAATAAAAAAATCAGGAGTATTTTTCGAAAGTAAAAAGAAATATGATAATGAGCTTCCTAGTTGGATTTCAAGAGTACTAGGAGGTAAAGGATACACTATAGAACAGAAAGCAGTTTTTATGCTTGTAGAGTTTCTTGGTAGCGATTTAGAGAAGATAGCAAGAGAGCTTGATAAATTAACTTCTATACTAAATAAAGGCACACAAATAACTCCACATCACATTGAGGAGAATATAGGTATAAGTAAGGATTTTAATAATTTTGAATTAAATTCGGCTATAGCATTCCACGATGTTTTTAAAGCAAATAAGATAATTAATTACTTTGCTCAAAATCCCAAACAACATCCTATTCTGGGGTCTCTACCTCTAATATTTAGTTTTTTTTCTAAGGTTTTAATTCTACATTCTCTAGAAGACAAGTCAGAAAGAAACGCAGCTAAAGAGTTGGGAGTTCATCCTTTCTTTGTGAAAGAATATTTGATAGCAGCGAGTAATTACGATAAACGAAAAGCTGTTAGAGTAATTAGTTATTTGCGTGATGCCGATGTAAAAGCAAAAGGTGTAGGTTCAGGATCAACATCGCATGGAGATTTGCTAAAAGAGTTGATCTATAAAATTATGCATTAAGTTAGTGAAACAGTTAACAGTGATGCAGTTAACAGTGAAATATGTATTTACTGTAATTACTTGTGTAGTAAAGAAATGAAGTAATCAATCTACAGCTTATCTTACTTTTTAGTGTGTTAAATTGATAATTGTACATTTTTAATTGAAAATTTAACAGAGTATTGATATGAAGAAGTTTATAAATTTTAATGGAGAGATATTAGAAAAGGATAAGTTCTCGTTAGAATTATCTAACAGAGCTTTTAGGTTTGGTGATTCTATTTTCGAGACGATTAGAGTTTTTGATGGTAAAGTCATTTTTATTGATCAACATTACAGTAGATTAAAAAGTACTCTTGAAATTGTTAAGATTAGTATCCCCGAATATTTCACAAAACAATATTTGAATTCAGAAATACTTAAACTTATTGAATACCACCAAAGCACTAATGCTAGGATAAGATTTACTGTATATCGTAAAGCAAGCTCAAGTATATATTTTGTAAACAGCAAAGGTAGTTTTGATTTTGTAATTGAGTATTCAGAATTAACAGAAAATAATTTCAGTGATGATGTAGAAGATTACGAAATAGATATTTTTGAAGAAATATACAAGCCTACAGGAATTCTATCTCAAATTAAGTCCAATAATGTACTCCTACATTCAATTGCAGGTTCTGTAGCAATTGATAAATCCATTAACAATATTGTGCTTGTAAATGAAAAAAAATGTATTACAGAAGCTGTAAATGCCAATATTTTCATAATAGAAAATGAAAAAATAATTACTCCAAAATTATCGGATGGTTGTGTGGATGGAATAATGAGGAATAATGTAATTGATATTATCAAAAAACAGACAAATTACAAAGTAGAAGTAAGATCAATAGATAAAAAAGAATTACTTAGTTGCGATGAAATATTTCTAACCAACAGTATTATTGGAATTCAATCTGTTGATAAATATAAATTTACTAGATATTCGAGAAGAATAACTAGTAGAATTAAAACTTTTATAATTTCTAATATTAGTTCATTGATGGATCAGCAGGGGAGTTAGCCCAAATCTGATATTGACCTCCAAGATTTATCATCTGTTTACGCCAGAGTTTATCGGTGTTAACTGTTAGTATTTTCGGAGTACTTACTTCTTTAGATACTACCCAAGAATCTTCTTTCATCTCACTAACTAGTTGCTTTGATGACCAACCTGAGTATCCTAAGAAAAATCTAATACTTTCAGTTTCTATTTTTTTACTGTTAATTAATTTCTTAAGTGCAGAAAAATCACCTCCCCAATAAATACCATTAGTTATTTCTATGGAATCAGGAATAATATCTGGTGACTGATGAATAAAATATAAATTATCTTGTTCTACAGGTCCTCCGTTGAAAACTTCAGATGAACAGTTCAAGTCAGGTACAAGGTCGTTAATAGTGTAACCTAAAGGTTTGTTAAGAATAAATCCTACAGAGCCATTTTCGTTATGTTCGGTTAACAAAACTACTGTTCTGCCAAAAGAATCATCAATGATAGATGGTTCGGCTATCAAAAGTTTGCCTTTCGAAGGTAATAATTTTATCATGTTAGTAGATTTTACACTACAATTTACTTAAAAAAATAAATATTACCTAATTGTGTTTTGAGTTTAGGCCAAAAAAAATGGATTATAACCAAGTTATCATCCATTTTAACAGTTCAATTGAAAAATGAATCCCCTAAAGAAAATTTAGGGGACAAAGTATTAATTTACTTTTTCGTTCAATTCGTTACCTGCTTTGAATTTTACGATGTTTTTAGCTGCAATTTGGATTTTTGCACCAGTTTGAGGGTTTCTACCTTCTCTTGCTTCTCTACGAGAAACTGAGAAAGAACCAAATCCAACAAGAGAAATTCTTCCTCCTTTTGCAAGAGTTCCAGATACACTATCAGTAAATGCATCTAATGCTCTTTTAGCTTCCGCTTTTTTTATTCCGGCAGCTTCTGCCATTGCATCGATTAAATCAGCCTTATTCATAATTTGAATTTTTAAAGGTTAGTTGAACAATATTTTTATTTGACTCAATACAAATATAGAGTTTATAGGCATTCACGCAAGTTTTTGATCGGAAAAAATAAAAAAATGTTGACAAAAGTTGATGGAATGTTAATAAGTTAATAGTAAATGGTCTGAAAATCAGTGCTTTTAGTGCATTTTAGAATTTTCATCAAATTTATATCCATTTAGTAAATCAGCATTTTTCATACGTTTTTTACCTGAAATCTGAAGTTCTAAAACATCAATAAACCCTTTGTTTACTGCAATTCTAATGTTTTTTTTATCAGAAACGATTGTCCCAATATCTAAATTATGGTCTTCCAATACAAAATTACTCTTCAGTATTTTAGCTTCAGTTTCAACATCACCATTAGTTAATTTTGACCAAGATCCAGGAAATGGACTCAACCCTCTGATGTGGTTATATATAGATGTAATATCCTTGTTCCAATCTATTCTACAGTCTTCCTTAAAAATCTTTGGAGCAGGTTTTAGAATATTCAATTCAACTTGTTGGGTTGGATTTAGTGTATTTGAGTTTAATCCATCTACCGTTTCAATAATTAAACTAGTTCCTACGTTCATCAATTTATCATGTACAACACCCACATCATCTTTAATTTCAATTTCTATTCCTTTCTGAAGAAGAATATTTCCCTCATCAATTTTATCATTCAATAGAAACGTTGTTACTCCAGTTTTAGTTTCTCCATTAATTACAGCCCAGTTTATTGGTGCAGCTCCACGGTATTGCGGTAGAAGTGAAGCGTGGAGGTTAAAAGTTCCTAGCTTAGGCATGTCCCATACAATTTTAGGCAACATTCTGAAAGCAACTACAATTTGTAAATCTGCATTCAAGCTTTTCAGTTCTTCTAAAAACTCTTCGTCTCTTAGCTTTTCTGGTTGAAGAAGGTTTAGATCAACACTCTCAGCGTATTTTTTTACAGCCGATGTATTTATTTTACGCCCCCTACCAGCAGGTTTATCGGGAGCAGTAATTACCCCTACAATATTATAATCTTTTTCTACTAAGGCTTTCAGAGATGCAACTGCAAAATCTGGTGTCCCCATAAAAACTATTCTTGGTGATTCCATTTTATATATTTTTCAAGATTTTAGCCAAGTTATTTTTCAATAGGTAAAATCATAAATTATTTATGTTTAGTGCAAAGATATTGTAATCCTTTTATAATTCTAAAAACTCTTTTGTTTACTTTTGCTTTTTGTAGAAATAATAATCAATATAAAATATATAATATGGAACTTCCAAAATTCATGATGGTTGAACACTCTAATCACGAAGAAGATATTTTTATTCTACATACCGAATTCCCTCGTTTCATGGTGAATTTAGTTACCGAGGACATTGAGTGGTTTGAAGATGTAAGTGCCGAAGATGAAAGCGAAATAGGAGTAGAGGTAGAAAAATTAGTTATCGCTGCCGATAAGTTCTACGAATCAGAGGTAGAGAAATTAGTAGATTAAAAGGAGTTACTAGAGTTTTAAGTGAGCTAAAGTGCCTAAAGTTAGATGTAGTTATATTTTATGGTTCTACCCTTATTTGTGTGGATTTTCTAATTTAGAACATCCGTCATCCTATGTTTGCAGAAGTATTAAATTAGATAAATAATCAGAAAGGAAGAGGAAGAGTAAAACTTTAGTTCGTCATTCGTTTTAAAAACCGATCA
>JADGDT010000096.1 GCA_016744755.1 Ichthyobacteriaceae bacterium
TAAATCATCAAAACTTTTTAGCGCAGCTGCTAGCTGTCCTTTGCCTCCATCAATAACTACAAGCTGAGGTAACGATTCTCCCTCGTCAATCATTCTTTTGTACCTACGGTAAACCACCTCTGTCATAGATGCATAATCGTCAGGCCCTTCAACAGTTTTAATGTTGAAATGTCTATAATCTTTTTTTGCAGGCTTACCATTTCTGAAAACTACACATGCCGCTACAGGATTTGTTCCTTGAGTGTTAGAGTTGTCGAAGCACTCGATATGACGTGGTTCTTCGCTCAACATCAAATCTTTCTTCATCTGTGCCATCAAACGCTTTGTATGCCTTTCCGGATCAACAATCATTACTTGTTTCAGCTTTTCTAATCTGAAATATTTAGCATTCCTTTCCGATAATTCTATAATTTTTAGCTTATCGCCAATTTTAGGAATTGTAATTTTTATGTTTGGGTCAGCGTTGTCAATCTCAAACTGAAGGTATATTTCTCTAGATAAGGATGAAAACCTTTGTCTGATTTCAACAATAGAAAGCTCTAACATTTCCTTGTCGGTTTCGTTTAGCTTCTTCTTCAATTCTAAAGTGTGACTTTGTACTATGGAACCGTTCATTATTTTAAGGAAGTTTACATATCCGTATTGCTCATCGCTAATAATTGTAAAAACGTCTACATTATTTATTTTAGGACTTACAATCGTTGACTTAGCTTGATAGTTTTGTAATGCCTCAATTTTTTCTTTTAAATTTTGTGCTTCCTCAAACTCCATTTTTTCGGCGTAGTGCATCATCAAGTTATTGAAGTGTTTCATCGCTTCTGCAAAGTCACCTCTAATAATTTGTCTAATAGCCGATACGTCTTGTTTGTAACTATCTTCAGTTTGTAGTTCTTCGCAAGCACCCTTACATTTTCCTATGTGGTAATCTAAACAAACTTTAAACTTACCCGATTTAATGTTTTGCTCGCTCAAATCTAACTTACAAGTGCGTAGTTGGTACAACTCTCTAATTAACGATAAAAGTGCATTTGCCATGCGGGTAGAGGCATAAGGTCCAAAATATTCCGATCCATCTTTAATCATATTTCTTGTTAGAAATATTCTAGGAAAACGCTCTTTCTTAATACATATCCAAGGATAAGTTTTATCGTCTTTAAGAAGTATATTGTATTTTGGTTTGTATTTTTTTATTAAGTTATTTTCGAGTAAAAGGGCATCCAGTTCTGTATCTACAACAATGTATTCTATGTTTTCAATTTTACGAACAAGTATCCTTGTTTTGGCATCATCGTGCTCCTTACTGAAATAAGAAAGAACCCTTTTTTTTAAATTTTTAGCTTTCCCAACATAAATTATATTTCCTTCCTTATCGAAATACTGATATACCCCTGGGTTGTTTGGAATTACTTTAAGAAGAAGCTCTACTTTTTTTGATGCCATGTGGCAAATATATAATTTTTTTTGAAGTATGAGTGGAGGCTGTAGTGCCTTTAAATATAGTTATGCATATAAAAAATAGAGTATATAAAATATGTGAAGATTATAAAAAGTGAAAATTGTAGTTTTTGTTATTTTTGCAACGTTCGTTTATGTAAACTGTTTACCAAATTTGAAGATATAGATAATAGAGATAACAATAACTCAATATTTTTATAATAGATATCTAGACTATGATTTCACTTTTTAGTAGAACCCATTAACAAAAATACATATACATAAGTTTAGTCTTACATATTAGATTAACTTAATATTAGTATGTGTAAGAAAATATAAGTGATAAATGTGAGAATTTAAGATTTATTTGTTTAATTTGTAAATAATAATCTTTAATATAATTAACATTTTAGTTGGTCACCTATTTCTAAAACTCAAGATTTATTGGAATGTATAGTATCGAATATTTCATATTACTTTTACCTGTTATTGTAGCCTTTATTTGGTTTGTGATAATTTCTTTTTCTGCATTTAAAGAAGATAGAAGGAAATTTGCACTTTCTTTTTTTATGTTGAGCGTTGCTATGTCGTTATTTCCAGGGTTTATATTTTTTGTAGGAGATTATGTGTTTTACGAAAAATTCTATGTGATTGCAGTATTCTTTGCTTTAAGTCAGTTTCCAGCATTTTACAACTACATAGTGTCTCTTACTTCCGAAAAATCAAACACAAAAATATTTTACCTTAAACATTGGGTTTTACCTGTAACCTTAACCATAGTGGGAGTATTTATTAAGTATAGTTTAATGACTGGGCAAGAGAGGCTATATTTTGTTGAACATGTACTTACAGGAGAAGTTGACTTATCGGGTAAATTCAAAGTTATTTTTATTGTTGATAAGTCGTTTAAGATAATGTTTGTGATATCTGCTTTCTTTTATTTTCACCTGATAAATAAAAGAGTAAATAACCACGAAGAGCAAATTCTAGATTATTTTTCTAATACCGATGAGTTGAGCTTTAAATGGTTCAAAATTTTTAAAGTTACTTTCTTTTTTGCCTTTATATCAGGTGTTTTTTTTCATAGTTTTGAAAGGTCTTTTCATCTTCAGAATGTATGGATGTCAGTAGTTGCATTTACTCTATTAGCAATTTTTTATTGGGTTGTTGGTTTCTTTGGAAACAAGCAAGTAGATATATATGAATACAAGTATGAGGAAAGCATTATTAACAATGAATTGTTACAGTTATCTGACAAAAATATAGAGATAGACAATTACAAAGCAAATGAAATTGTACGTTCAATTGATGCTATTATTAAAAATAAAAAACTGTATTTAAAAGAAGACTTAACTTTAGTAGATTTAGCAATAATTACCAGAACAGATAGAAATAATTTATCGTTTGTTATTAAAAATCACCTAAACCTTAATTTTAGCAATTACATAAATCAAAAAAGGATAAATTATGCTAAAGGAATTCTATCCTCAGATGAAATTTTATCTAAAGATGAATTGTATAAGAGTTGTGGATTTAAAACACAATCAAAATTTTGTGAAATTTTCAAGGAAATTACAGGAGAAACTCCTACAAGATACAGAAACAAAATATTATTATCAGAAAAATAAATTTAACTGAAATACATTTTTTCAAGAGTTTCAATATTTTTTATTCTTGTGTATTCTACTCCGTTAGGGGAGTACATATCGTTAATCTCCAAATTGTATAATTCTTCTATTTTATACCTAACAAGTTTCATTGTTGAGTTTACCAATTTGTTCTCTTCACTAAATGCTTCGGGAGCAATAAAAAACAAAGAAGGTATCCATTTGCTAGGAAATTTATTTTTATAAACTCTATCCGATCTAAATCTTTTAAATTCTGATTCAAGTTCTTTAAATAAATCACTAGCTGTTGAAATATTATTTTTCGTAATTACACTCTTAATATTTATATCGTCAAGAGTAATTATTGCACTAGTGAATTTACGTTGATTGTTGTGGACTATAGTTTGTAATATCAATGGAGAATTATAAACTAATCCTTCTTCTATCTCCTCTGGCGAGTATTTTTCTCCGTCTTCAGATATCAATAATGCTTTCTCTCTACCTGTAACAACTAAGAAATTATCATCATCGTAATATCCTAAATCACCTGTGTGCAACCAATTATCTTTAATTGACTCTGATGTAGCTTCTTCATTTTTGAAATAACCTTTCATCACACTATTACCATAGATTGCTATTTCTCCTTTTTCTCCTATTTTACATTCACTACCATCTTCGCGTAATATTTTGCAAGTTACAGTTGGCATAATATTACCAGAAGAACCTAGCTTGTGAGTAAATGGAGTGTTGGAAGAAATTATAGGAGTAGCCTCAGTTAGTCCATATCCTTGAAAAATGGGAATACCAATAGAGTAAAAGAACTGTTGCTGTTTTATGTCTAGCAAGGCACCACCACCAACCATATATTTTATATTTCCCCCAAAAACATCTTTTAGTTTCGAGAAAATTAATGTCTTAGCAAGAAAATAGATTGGATAATATTTTAGGTATTTTATAAAATCAGATTTTTTGTAAGCATTTTTATTTAGTATTATTCCTGCTGTAAGTCCTTTGTTGAATAGCTTTTCAATAAATCCACCTTTTGCAGCAATGCCGTCAGTTATCTTTTTCATTAAATTACCTGATAGGGCGGGAACTGTAAGTATGTAATCTGGTTTTACTTCTTTTAGATTTATAGGTATATTTTTAATAGCATTTATTGCTCCACCACGAGTATCTAAAAAGTAAAGGGACATACCACTAAACAAAGCTCCGAAAATTACGGCTGTGTGTGCAAAACAATGATCTATTGGCAGTATAATTAAAGTTTTTAGTTGAGGAGTTATCTTGAATGTTTGCACTCCATCGGCACTATTGGCAACATAGTTTTTGTGCGAAAGCATTATCCCTTTAGGGTTACCGGTGCTTCCTGATGTATATGAAATGGTAACAACGTCTTCTGTAGTAATTTCGTTGACAATCTTTTGCATTACCGAAGAATCTGCTTTGTATAGCTTTTCTCCATCCTCAAGTAATTGACTGTATATTTTAACTCTTTCTTCTGGGATATTTGCTTTTGATGTAAGATTCATTAAAAAATCAACATCTTCATCGAGGTAAATTATGTAGAAGTTATTAAATTTTATTTGGTCCCAAATATTAACTATTTTTTGAATATGATTTTTGGAAACAAAAATACCTTTAGATTCAGAGTGGTTTAATCTGAAAGGAAGTTCATCTTGAAGTAGTTTAACTGATAAGGGAACAGATGCAGCGTTGTTGTAGACAATAGCAAATTCTGATATTACCCAATTAGACCTACTTTCCGATAGTATTGCGAAGTTATTTCTCTTTTCTAAACCTAATTTATTTAATGATGCCGAAAGATATTTTGCTCTTTCTTCTACTTGTTTATAAGAATTTGGAATCCATCCTTCGTCAGTCTTATCAAACATGTATGCTTTATCGTTATACTTATTTGCAGCTATACTTAATTGGTTTAGAATTGTACTCATATTATATTTTGTTAGTTTGTGAAGCAAATATAATTTTTTTTGATGGAAATGGTAAAATATATTTTAATTACAAGGAAACTATCAATAATACTCAAAAGTGAAGTTTTTTTTGCTTATAGTTTCGTTAGGTATTGTTTCATCTCTCGTTGCAGCTATTTTGAAAATACCAAATTAAGAAAAGAAAAAACTTTCATTGATTAAGTATTTATTCAGTTGCATGAGGGGTAGAGCTGGCATCCTTTTTTATACGGTTCCTGAGCGTAGTCGAAGGATGAGTATGAAAAAGATATAAGCGAAAACCCGATCTGTAGCTTTTTCAGCGGAAGGACATGCCCAAAGTATTAAAAAAAGTTACCCTCTCATTATCACTATTATGATTGTTAATGAGAGGGTGGCTTTTAAAAAATCCCCCATTAAAATAAATTAATGGGGGATTGTACTTTTATGAAAAAATGAATTTTTACAATTCTAATAATCCGTTTGTTTTACTAACACCTTCTGAAGAAGAAGATAGTTTAGCTTTTTCGGCATCAGAAAGATTTATTTCTAGAATTTGCTCGATACCATTTTTACCTATAACACAAGGTACACCGATACAAAGATCGTTAAGTCCGTACTCTCCTTCAAGTAGAGCAGAACATGGGAATACTTTTTTAGAATCAAGAGCAATTGCTTTTACCATTTCTGATACTGCAGCACCTGGAGCATACCATGCACTTGTACCTAGTAATTTGGTAAGTGTTGCACCACCAACTTTAGTTGCTTCTACAACCTCAGATTGTACATCGGCAGAAAGGAATTCGGAAACAGGAATACTGTTACGTGAAGCTTTCTCTATTAATGGAACCATACCAGTATCACTGTGACCTCCAATTACCATTGCCGAAACTTCTGATGCTGGACATCCCATTGCTTGTGATAAACGGTACTTGAAACGTGCGCTATCTAGAGCACCACCCATACCAATAATACGGTTTTTAGGAAGACCTAAAGCTTTGGCAGCTAAGTAAGTCATAGTATCCATAGGGTTACTTACAACGATGATAATTACTTCTGGAGAATGCTTAATTAAGTTTTCTGCAACAGTTTTAACTATACTTGCGTTAGTGCCAATAAGCTCTTCGCGAGTCATACCTGGTTTACGAGGAATACCACTTGTAATAACTGCAACATCACTACCTGCTGTTTTTGAGTAATCACCAGTAGTACCTGTAATTGTAGAGTCGAATCCGTTTAATGATGCTGTTTGCATCAAATCCATTGCTTTACCTTCAGCAAAACCTTCTTTAATATCTACTAATACTATTTCGTCAGAGAAATCTTTGATTGCGATGTACTCTGCACAACTTGCGCCTACAGCACCTGCTCCTACAATTGTTACTTTCATTTGATTATTTTTTAATTGAATTTATATTTTTCTTCCTGAAAATTATATTTCCGAAAGATTACTGATATTGAATATTCTTTATTTTGTTATTTATTTTCTAAGCTTTTACAACTAATGGTACCATTTTCTCAGTAGAATCATTATCATATCAATAACTTGATTTTAACACTGTCGAAGATCAAAATTAATCTTCTTAAAACAAAAAATTATGCAATGATTTATATCATTATTTTGTGTGTTTTAGTTAAATATCTACATATGTATAGTTTTAGATATAAAAAAAAGGAAAATCCATAATAGGATTTTCCTTTTTTTGAAAGATTATTGGAGTTTAAATTAAATATCAATGTTAGCATATTTTGCATTTTTTTCTATAAATTCTCTACGAGGTGGGACTTCATCTCCCATAAGCATAGAGAAAACTCTATCTGCTTCAGTAGCATTATCTATAGTAATTTGGCGAAGAATTCTGTGTTCAGGATCCATTGTTGTATCCCAAAGTTGTTCAGCATTCATTTCTCCAAGACCCTTGTAACGTTGTATTCCTACACCTTTATCTGTTCCTCCAGAAAGTTCGAATACTAATTTATCTCGTTGCTCATCGTCCCATGCGTAAGCACTTTTCTGACCTTTTTTAACAAGGTAAAGTGGGGGGGTGGCAATGTAAATATATCCGCTTTCTATAAGTTCTTTCATATAGCGGAAGAAGAAAGTAAGAATAAGAGTTGCAATGTGGCTACCATCCACATCGGCATCGGTCATAATTACAATTTTGTGATATCTTAGTTTATCAATATTAAGAGCTTTGCTATCTTCTTCGGTACCTACAGATACTCCTAAAGCAGTGTACATACTTTTAATCTCTTCGTTTTCGAAAACTTTGTGTTGCATAGCTTTCTCTACGTTAAGAATTTTACCACGAAGTGGAAGTATGGCTTGGAAGTTTCTATCTCTACCTTGTTTTGCTGTACCACCGGCAGAATCTCCCTCAACAAGATAAATTTCAGTTTCGAATGGATCGCGTGAAGAGCAATCGGCAAGTTTACCTGGTAGTCCACCACCAACCATTACGGTTTTACGTTGAACCATCTCACGAGCTTTACGAGCTGCTTGACGAGCACGTGCAGCAAGTATAACTTTTTGGACTATCATTTTAGCTTCATTCGGATTTTCTTCCAAATAATTTGTTAGCATTTCGCCAACGGCTTTGTCAACAGCTCCACTAACTTCTTTATTTCCTAGCTTAGTTTTGGTTTGTCCCTCAAATTGAGGCTCCATAACTTTTACCGAAATAATTGCAGTTAATCCCTCACGGAAATCATCTCCTAGAACCTCAATTTTTTCTTTTGCTAACAGTCCAGATTCATCAGCATATTTTTTAAGAGTACGTGTAAGTGCTCTACGGAAACCTGCTAGGTGTGTACCACCTTCGTGAGTGTTAATATTATTTACGTATGAGTGTAAGTTTTCTGTATAAGATGTGTTGTAATGCATGGCTACTTCTACAGGAATATCATCTTTTTCGCCATCCATATAAATTACACCATCCATAAGTTTCTCTCGGTTGGCATCAATAAACTCAACAAACTCTTCTAATCCTCTTTCAGAGAAAAAAGAATCAGAAGGATTTTTACCATTCTCGTCTTCTTCTCTTAAATCGGTTATATTCATTCTTATTCTCTTGTTAAGAAATGCAAGTTCTCGCATACGAGCTTGAAGAATATCGTAGCGATAAACTTCTTCGCTAAAGATGCTCATATCAGGCTTAAAAGTAACAATAGTACCAGTTTTATCTGTTTCTCCTATTACGGCAACGTCTGCTTGTGGAACACCAATTTTATAGTCTTGCTCAAATATTTTTCCCTCTCTGTGTACGTTAACTTTTAAATCTGTTGAAAGTGCGTTTACACATGATACTCCAACACCGTGCAGTCCACCAGAAACTTTATAGGAATCTTTATCGAACTTACCACCAGCGTGAAGAACTGTCATTACTACTTCTAGTGCAGACTTTTTTTCTTTTGTATGCATGGCAGTAGGAATACCTCGACCATTATCTTCTACAGTAATTGAGTTGTCTGGATTTATGAAAACATCAATAGTATCACAGTGACCAGCTAGAGCTTCGTCAATTGAGTTATCCACAACTTCGTAAACTAAGTGGTGTAACCCTCTTACTCCAACATCGCCAATATACATGGCTGGACGTTTCCTTACTGCTTCCAAGCCTTCTAATACTTGAATGTTATCTGCTGAATAATCCTGATTCATTTCTTCCTGACTCATATATAAATTCTTTTCTTTTGATTCTTAGTTACTTAGCGACACAAAGGTTGTAAAACTAAATTTTTCAATAATTGATATACTTAAATCTTTTGTTTTAACTATTAAAATTCATAGCTGAAAGCAAGGTGTTTATTATGCTTTTTATGAATTATAACGAGCAAATATAACTATAATTATATGAAATAATAATGGTATTAGAACGTATTTAAGGGTTAGTTTTTAACAATTACAATTAAGTAATTAACATCTTAGTTTAATAATCTGATTTTAATAATATATTTTGATTTGATTATGTCTAATTTTCACTAATTTATTAGAATTAGAATACAAAATTTACACCAATGAATGCTCCAGCCGAATGCGTATTATTTAAATCAAATAAACCGGGTATATTATCTACAGAAAAGTAAATTAAAACTGGGTTAATTCTAATAGAAATACCTGCTCCAATGTTTGTTTTATCGTAGGGAGAAAATAAGTAGTTTGTTTGTACTCCCAACCAGGGATTAATCTCACCCATATAAGAAATGCCTAAAGCCCAATCCCAATAATTGTGCAAGAGCTTGTTGTAACTAGTAAAAGTAAAGTGGTGTTTTGGAGTGAAATAATTATTTGAATGATAAGAACAAGTACTTCTATAACTTCTAGGTCTTCGTTTATCTCCTTCTAAAGTATATGATACAGAGGCGAATAATTTGGGAGGCATAGTTAATATAAAGCTATTGTTGTTTGAGCTTTGTTCAATGTCATCATTAAATCTATCTATCATTTCATCCCAAAAGTCTCCAGAGCTCGAATCAGGATCATAAATAGTTACACCTTCAAATGTATGTTTACCTTTTAGTTGGTAGTTAGAATTATCTATAGAAGAATATATTGCTCCTACATCAATAATGCTTATTGATGTAGACCAATAATTATTAAATTCATAAGTAGCTCCTATATCTACTCCTAATCCCATGTTCCCAGAAAATATTGAGTTTTTTACTATTTGATTTCCATTACTAAAAGAGATTAAACCCGATGAGTTTGCCCTAATTTTACCATCAATCAAAATATCTACTTTGTTAGTTGATGAATTTTTTATGGTTGTAACCGTTCCATTGTTGTGTACCGCATCAATTGAGGCCATAGAGTTATATAATTTTATTCTACCTCCAAATGTGTACTTATTGTATTTTGGGTTATATGTTAACCCAGCATGGTAAACAGTTAATGCTACACCTTGAGTTCTTAGGTTTCCTGCGTTATACTTTTTATCTAGTTGATTCCCATAATAGGCAACATCAACTACATCAGCAGGATAAAAACTATAGGCTTGAACTTCTTGATAAACTCCAAAGCTCCAGAATTTAGTTTCCGATTTATCTCTAAAGCCATAGTAGAAGAGGTTAACCATTTCATTTATCCATATATGTTCCCTACCATTTTTAGTGTCAATAAAGTTTTCTATAGTTTGATTAGCAGTACTATTTGAAAATATTTCTTGAAGAGTAAAACCATACAATTGACTTTCTATTTGAATGTGAGATATTATAGGAAATAAAATCTCCTTTTCATTTCTAATTTCAGCAGAAGGGTTGTAAAGTCTATTTAAAGGTAATTTTCTAAAAGTATATAACCCCTGATGAAATTGCGCTTTGATAGGAGTTACGATTATTAATAACAATATGAATACTAGTATTTTTTTCATTTACCAATTTCAATATTTGTTCTTAAAATAATATCAGAATATGTTTTGAAATATAATGAATGATGAGGTTCTGTATATGGGATAGAATTACCATTCCACGAGATAACAACTCTTACATTTCTAGTATACATTAATGCTGAAATTGAAGTTGATTCGAAACTATGGGTAAATTCATTTATTGTTGCAGATTTTAGACTACCATCATCATTTAATAAACCTGCATTTATATCTTCTAGAACTATTTTTTCTATTTCATTTCCAAACTCATCTAAAAAAAATATGTTCATTAGGTCTAAGTTAATGGGATAACCATTTATTGCTGTAAAAGTGAAATCAATTTTAGTTACAGACTCTGTTATATCTATTTTTTCAAAAAGATCAACAGTCATATTTATTTCTGCTTCAGTAATACTTTGATCTTCGTAAATTCCAGTGTAGTATTCATATGATAAATCTACTTGAACAAATGGCAGAAGTATGTTAGGAGTTAGAACTAAGTTATCATATTTATTAGCATCAAGTGCATCTTTATCGAGGCATGATGTTGTAAGTAATAATATAAGAAATATAAAAAAGTTCCGCATTTTTAATATGTAAGACTCTAAGTTACAAAACATCTTCTCAAATTCACTTATTTATAAAAGTAAAAATCCCCAAAACTTATTAGTTGTGAGGATTTTAAATATTTTATTCTATGTGTTATTTTTTCATAGGGCACGAGCTTAATCCGAAAATTGAGTATAAAGGACATGATTTCATGAAACCTGTAACTAACATAATTGCTCCAGCCACATAAGCAACAATAGCTAATGTTCCTTCAATCATACCTAAATATGCTAAAGCAAATAGTGCAATTGCTATAATTATACGTATTATTTTATCAATACTTCCAACATTTTTTTTCATAATTTATTTTTTAAAGATTATAGTACAAATATAATTTACGAATTATTGGCTTTCAGTGACTGTGGTCACTATTACAATATTTTTATTATTCCTGACTTAACATCTATTTTATTTTCAATTTCTAATTTTTTTAGGACTCTAGTAATTACTTCTCTCGAACTTCCTAAATCCTCGGCTATTTCACGGTGTTTGAGTTTTAAACTGTTTGTTTTAGAAACATTTAATTTGTTTCTTAGATACTCATATACCCTTTCGTCTAATTTCAAAAAAACAATATCGTTTATTGTAGTTAATAGTTCTTGGTAGCGTTGATTGTATAGTTTGTAGAAAAGAGTATTTATTGAAGGATATTTTTTCAACCAAAGTTTTACATTTTCTATACTAATAATTATAGCTGTTGTATCTTCTCCTGCAATTGCCATAACCTTGCTCTTGCCATTCTCTAAACCTGCAGAGAAAGACATAATACAACTTTCTCCTTCTTGAATGTAGTACAAGAGCAGGTCTTTTATTTCTTGCTGATGTAGTACTTTTATGTATCCTGATAATGGTATTGGCAACACTTTTACATACTCTCCTTTCTTTAGTATTACCGTATTTTTGGGAATATTTACTTTGTCAGATGTTTTTAGTATTTCTTTAATAAGATCATCTTCTAGGTATGGTAAATGTTCTTTAACAGTATTAAGGTTCATTTATAAAATATTTTATTATTTTTTTAATTATCAGTTCATATATTCGTGTAAATATAAAAAATACTTCTACTTGGAAACAAAACATTTAATATTAGCAATAATTATTGGTAGTTATTATTTTACTCACAGTTTATTTCTCCATCCGCCTGTAAAAAGATTTTTTACTAAAAGGTTGTTCTTTAGCTTTAGGGCTTATCGCATTGTCTTCAATTTGTTTGCAGTATTTGGGTTGTTATTTATTGGTATTCAAAACAAATAAATGACGAACTATGGATTGATAATTTATTATTGAAAATAATTGGTGCTTTGGTAGTTTTGACAGGAATATTTATCACATATAAATCATTTCATAATTACGACATTAAGGAATTTATTGGTATTACTGCCGAATCTACAGATACCTTACAAAACAACTTAGTTGTTGATGGGTATCATCGTTTTGTAAGACACCCAGTATACTTTGCAACGATAGTAATTTTTATAGGCTATTTTTTGTATTCACCAAATTGGATAAGTAGTGTATATTTGGTAGTAACATTTTTTTATCTACAAATCGGAATTTTTTTAGAAGAGAATAAATTGATTCTAAAATTTGGTAGTAGTTATAATATTTATAAAAAAGAGGTCCCAAAACTGTTTCCGTGGAAGTTTAATAAGTAATCATTTAATTCTTCAAAGAAAGAGATTTTGTTTTTTTGAGATGTAGTAATATAGGATTATGGCTACAAATATTATTTAAGTATTTATGTAATATTATTTTATCAAGTTAAATGAGTAGTGTAATGTATTGATTATGTGGCTATTGTAGTGATTTAAGGAAGTTGTAAGCAAACTGCAATATTTTATATTTATAGCAGTTAATATTCCTAATTCTATTATTAAATATATATTTTTGTTTTATAACATTAATTAATACTTTAGAGAATTAATTGAGTTTAATCCCAAATCAAGATTTAATAGAATACTATATGAAATTATTATTAAAATTTTTATTAAGTATATTTTTACTAACAAGTATTTCAAGTTACTCTCAGGAATATACTATGAAACCTGAAACGTTTGAAGGTGATGGTGCTTTGTATAATTGGAGAGACATTAGTTGTGAGTTTACTTGGGTTAAAAATCCTAAGGTTGCATACCCTAATAAAAGTGCAAATGTTGGAATGTATAAGCGTAAGTATAAAAATGGAGCTTCTTTCCTTGCAATTTATGGAGATTTAGATTTTTCAGTATATAAGGTTATTAAAATAAAAGTTTTATCTATTAAGGCTACTAAGCTTAATATAGTTATTGGTAAAGATGATACTATTGAATTGATAAATAAAACATATAG
>JADGDT010000217.1 GCA_016744755.1 Ichthyobacteriaceae bacterium
GTGTGAACAGTAGTAAGGGCGTTAGTCTCAATATCATACTCAAACATAGTTCCATTATCTACTCTTGTACCATCAGTAAGTACGCCCCCCCTACTTGTAAAACCATAAATTTTACCGTTGCTTGCTTGCATTAAAGTCCCTATAGGACTAGATCCATTTTCTCTATCGCCATTAATATCAAAATTGTAAAGAACTTTGTAGATGTTGGTAGAAATATCAAATTCAAACATTACACCCCAATTTGTAGTTCCTCCAGTATAGGTTAATCCATAAAGTTTACTATTAGAAGCCTGTAATAAACCTCCGTGTGGTAGATTGCCATTTTCGCCATCAAACTCAAACAAAACTTTATGTTTACTTGTAGCAGGGTCAAATTCAAATATTGTTCCTGCTCCATATCTATCGTTGGTATAATCACTATCAATATATGTTCCTCCATGCCTAGTCATACCATACAACTTATTATTACTAGCTTGTATTAGACCTTCACTTGGATTTGACCCTAATTTAGAAACATCAAAATCAAATTTCTTTGTGTATGTTGATGTAGAAATCTCAAACTCATAAAGACCTCCTTCCCAATGAGATTCTCCACCAGAACCTGTACATGCATACAATTTGTCATTGCTGGCTTGTATTAGGGCTGTACTTCCGTATCCACTATCGTCATCATTGGTGAAGCTATATAAAGAAGTAATTGCCTGTGTTGATGTGTTATATTCAAATATCACACCTTGATTATCGCTTCCTCCCTTATCTCCAGTTCCGTACATTTTACCATTACTTGCCGATATTAAATTTCCACCTAAATAATAGTTCCCACTTACATCTAATAGAGTATAAGTTTCTGAATCTATATTATATTCAAATAATTTTTTCTCAGTACTTTTAATATTTACAATTCCATATAATTCACCATTATCTGCAAGAGTTAAGCCGTTAGATGGTGCTCCCCCAATGCTAGTATCATAACTGGCAAGTGCCTTTTTAACCTGATGAGTATTGGTACTTATATCAAATTCGTAAATAGTACCTCCATAATAGTTGCCTCCTCCCATAGTAGTAAGTCCATAAAGTTTATTTGTTGAAGTTTCTACAAAAATACCTGTTGGATTTCTCCCATTGTCCTTATTATCATCGTCAAAATCAAACAACTTAGTGTATGCGCCATTTGAGATATCGTATTTAAAAATAACACCATTACCAAGTCCATCACCACTATCATTTGAACCTCCATACCCCGTTGTTCCGTATAATATTCCATTTTCTGCTTGCATCAATGGATTAGGGGAATAGCCATTAATGTCGTCAAAATCAAATACTTTTGCATAAGTATTGGTAGAAGGGTCAAATTCAAATATCACCCCTTTTTCATTTGCTCCTCCGTCTCTTGTTACTCCATACAGCTTTCCATTGCTGGCATAAAGCAATTTTCCATATGGATATGTTCCATTTTCTATATCCTCAAAAGCATATTTTATCTCGTAAGAATCTGCAGTTATATTATACTCGTATATAACTCCTCCATAGTGTTTACAAACTGCATCTTCTGATGCTAAACCATATAATTTGCCATTAGATACCTCTGTTAATGGAGAAGATATTGATTGTCCTACAGTTTTAAAGAATGAATGTTGTACTTCAAAATTGTTGCCATCGCCATCGGTTTTATAAATCGTTCCTACACCATATTTTCCGCCTTCGCTTGTAGTTCCCCAAAACTCAGTTTGGGCATTTATAGTTGTTGCAGAAAAAAGGAATAATGCAATAATTAATAGTAAATTTTTCATATTAATGGTGTTTAGTTATTTTCAATTTTGGTTAGTTCAAACATCTTGTACTCAAGACTATCAAAATGTCCTTCTTTTTCTATTATTGCTTTTGCCACAACACCAGGCTTATCGTTAATCATCCACAGTTTTATCTTTTCATCGTTATCGCTAAACAACTCTACTGTTGTACATGTAAAAGTTCCTGCTTTTACTGTAAGTTGCTCGTTGTTACTCATTATTCTGAAAGTATAACTTTCGTAAGGAAAAGGTACGTATGTGTAATTATCGTTATTAGATCCTATGTCTAAAATTGGCATATCGGCATCTTCGGGTAAAGAGGCTCTATCAAATCCAACGAATATATTATCGAATTTTACTATTTCGTAATCTAAGTTAGTAACTAAATTTGTGCTTAGTACCTTTACTTCAAAAGCTTTTGTTCCTTCAACCAAAGTTGACATTTCGTAGTTTAAAGACTTTATTTCTTTTAGAGTTTCGTACATCTTTCTTTGGTCTTTCCAAGGAAGTTTTTCTACATCTCCTTCGTATTTTGGATTTCCTTCATCGTTATAAAACTCTTCCTGTGTAAATAATAATCTTTCTATTTTTGATGCTTTTTTTACAGCTTTCTCTTCTAGTTTAAGAGCTGTAATTTTACCCCCATTATTCTCTAAAACAAATTCTTTTTCTGTTTTTGAAACCACAGTATTCTTACCTCTTAACTCTCTATCGTAAGCTATAATTACTATTGTTTTTTCTTTTGAATTACAATACCAACTACCTCCTCCTTTAGATGAACTATACTCTGTTTTGGTAACAGAACTAAACGTATCTGGTAGTTCAAATGTTATGTATTTAGTACCTTCTTCGGTTTTAATAATCCATGTTCCTACTAACCCAGATTTTTTATTCTCCTTCTTAATTTTTTTAGGATTTAAAACGGTAAAAAACATTTTATCATTTTTCCCGACAAGAATTAATTCTGTTTTAGAATGCTTTTCTATTTTTCTAACACCAGCAAACTCCTTTACCATTTCCGATTCTATTGTAAAAATTTTTGCTTTTTCATCTAAGGTCCACTCTCCTAAAACTCTTCCCATCATAGACATGTAACCATCTTCTTTGAATTCTACCTGTTGATATACATCTTGCGAC
>JADGDT010000097.1 GCA_016744755.1 Ichthyobacteriaceae bacterium
TAAAACATTGCAGCTGTATTTGAAGGTACTGCAAAAATATCGGCTTGTTCGCCAACAACTAATGCTTTAAGTTGATCTGGTGTTTTCCAAAGAATAAGTTCTGTCTTTCTCCCATCTTTTTCTAAAGATTTATCTTCTATCATTTTTAGAATAGGATATGAAACAGGAGCAAATGGTACTGCAAATACTATGTTTTTCTCTGAATTTTTTATTTGATTTTCTTGTGTTTCGTTATTTGTACAACCAAACATTGTCATCAATATTGCGAATATTGATATTTTATTGATAAGTTTCATTTTAGCTTATTTTTTTCATTAAAAACATTATGTAATCGTATTCTTTTTCAAATACAATAAAAGACTATTTAATCTTTTATTAGGAAATTAGATAATTTATCTAAAGCCTGTACAGAATATCCATACAGGCAATAGAACCAATATATAACCTAACCTATTAATTAAATTCTCCCTTAAAAAAGCCTGTTCACTAAAATTTGAAATATTTATCTAATAAATATGAGGGGGAAGAACAGGCTTTTACATTGATATTTAAACTAATTATTCATAACTAATGTTTTAATCAAGTATTCTTGAGTTTATTATTATATTTATTTTGCATAATTTTTTTTAATTGAGTTGCCCAACAAGTGCTATTAACTACTTGATTGCCACAACAAAAAACTCTAGTTGTACTTGTTGTTTGCGATATTTTAATTACTTCATTCATGATAAATAGTTTAGTTTAAAGCTTCATCGAACCTAAAATGATTATGATTGATGAGTTTCATTTTATATTTTTTTCTTTTATCCCCAAGCAGAATTTTTAACTCTTCTAATTCTTCCTTATTTAGGATTATATTTAAGTTTTTATGACTTACAGGAACTATTATTTTTCGTGAATAATGGGTGTCTTTATTTCTCTCTTCCCATAAATCTCCATCAAGTTTTAGAAAATAATTAGCAAAAAAATCATACTCTGCATTTGAAAAATTAAAATTTAGATTTTTGTATTCAATATGAATTTGGTTACAACTAGAACATCTAAATACCTTCCCATTTCTTGTTTCACTATATATTTCTGTCATTTTCTATAAATTTAATGGAAATGGAGAGAGGTTGGAATGCATGAATTTTCTCTCTCCAATATCCTTCCTTACATAATATCTAATCGGTATTAATTAAATTTTACTTTTAAATCTTCAACCCAATCAGAGACTCTATCATCTGTTAAATCTCCCTGATTCTCTTCGTCTATAGGTAATCCTACAAACATACCTTTCTTTTCTGCTCTAGATTCATCAAACTCATATCCATCTGTAGGTACAAATCCTATAATATCACAACCTTTATCTTCAATAACTTCATAAATCTGACCTATTGCATCAACAAACGAATCTTCGTATGTTTCTTGATCTCCAAGTCCAAAAATTGCAATTTTTTTATCTCTAAGATTAGCTGGCTCTATTTTGTCAGATAAAAAATCTTCGAAATCATCTTGCATATCTCCTATTCCCCATGTTGAAGAACCAAAAATTATATTTTCATAATTTTCTAAGCTATTAAGACTTGTACTAGCTACATCAAAAATATCAGCATTACCTTTTCCTAATTCTTTTTGTATCTGTTTTGCTACTGCTTCCGTATTACCTGTATCAGAACCGTAAAATATTCCAACTTTCTGCATTATTGTTTTTTTATTTAGATTAATTAAACTTACAGTGCAAATATCAGATAGTCTTAAACAAAATACAATCCCCATTACTTGTGATTTTTTAAACAAAAAACACACATGTAATGGGGATATTGATTTTTACAATAAAAAAGATTATTCTCAGTAACTATCTCATGTATAATACAATACAATTGGCAGTAGTATGCCACCGACTACCATCCATACACCACGTTTTTTAAAACCATTTTTTCCTTTAACAATAAATATTCCAGATATTGCCAAAAACAATAAACTTATTGCAAAAGCATTTACCAACCACGTAAAACGTTTACCTTGGTTATAATGTATGTCGTTAATAAATTTTATAGCTCCTATTTCTTTATAAACATGCATAGATACAAAGCCTGTTTTAGGATTGTATTGCCCCATGCCTCCTTTTACGTAAAGTCTATAATTTTTATCAGTAACAATTACATGTGTTATAGCTGGTGCTTCTGGAAGATTTATAATCCAATTATCTTTTAACTCCTGAGAGGTATAGTTTAATGGTATATTTTTGTTTATTTTTATTTCGCTATAGGCTGGATCTTCTCCTTCTGTTTTTATATTTAATAAAACTCCAGACAAAGCATATAAACAAGATAATCCTGCAAAAAAATAGCCTATATCTCTATGAAGGGATCTAAATAACCTTCTCCATTTAATATTAGTCCAAAACTTCATAACTTTTTCCATTTATATAATAGATAGAATAATAGTCTTTGTCATGATTTTTCATCCAACTACGCATATCTGAAATATTAGAAAGTTCTGATGAGCAGTGTTTACCTCCATCCTCTATATTCTTATCTTTTGCTCTAACTTTTGCTTCCCAATCGTTTATAAAATCTACCGTTAATCTTTTCTCTGCAATTTTTCCTTTAACAGCTATTTTCATTCCTGACAACTCTCTATTAAATCCTCCTATGTCTCCTTTAGCCTCTACTCTAATTGATAGTGTACCTGTAGAGTCAATAAGAATACATCTACGACCTGAGTGAGAACAAACATGTTTTACTAATCCTTTAAAATAGACTTCTTTATTAATGTTTTGTTCTGCCATATCCATTACTTCTGCAATAGAAATAGCTTTTTCTTCAACTTCTTTTATTTCTTGACCTTGTTCTTTATCTTGGGTTTTATTTTGTTCTTGACTTTGATCATTGCTACATGCAAATAATGATATTGTGATAACTGATAGTAATAATAATTTTTTCATAATGTTATGTTTTGTTATGCTTTGTTAAAAACAATAGATGGTATTAATCCGAAAATCCCTGTTATTACAACCCAAATAATTGAAATAATTTTAATCTCTTTCTTTCTAAATTTATTTACTCCAACGTATAATATCATGAAGAAGAAATTGAGCATAAAAGCGTAATAATTACCCGGTTTAATTGATGGTTTTACATATTTAGTATTATACGATTCTAGTTTAATAGTAAAAGGGAATATATATTTAGTTAAATTATTTTTTACTGATTTTGATTTTATTGTTATACTATCAACAACGACTTTATTGGTTGCATCTAAAGCAAAAACTGTTTTACCTTTTGTAGATGTAACACTTATATTCCAATAAAGCATATTTGCCATTATTGATAAATTATCTCTATTAATATCATATTCGGGACAAGGAACTTCTGTGAAATTATAATTAGTAGTAGATATAATATAAACCTTATTGTCACAATCAAATACAAAAGCATAGAAACTCTTATCGTTAGGTTCTACTACCGAAATAAATTGTGGTTTAATACCTATAGGCATATTGGTATTTCTGAAAAAAGGTGTTCCATTAACCATTTTCAAATGAAATATTTGATCTTTATTGTCAATAATAAAATAACCTTCGTCGTAAGATTTTAATACAGATGGATTACCAAATACCCCTTTGGCAGGAAACGTAAATCCTTTTTTTATAAAGGCATTCATAAACATTTCACTCTTCTCTTTTTTAACAGTATTAGTCTCTGGATTAATAAATTCTATATTGTTATCTAATCTAAAAAAATCACCAGGTAGCTCTAACCTTACTCGTCCTGACATAGATTCGAAAAGAGTGAAAAGCTGAATATGTGGTCTATTTTTATTAGTTGGTTTATTTCTGAAGAACAACTGTTTCTGCCTTAATAATTTAGGAGAAATAAAAACGCCATTAATTGAGTCTGGCAGTTTACCTTCTGATGATAATTGTCTGTGAAAATACAGTGGTAGAATACTATCAAATTCTGTTTTAGAATATTCTTTATCAGTATTAATGTTTTTTCTTATATTTTTGTTTTTAGCCTTATCGTAACTAACCGAACAAAAATCTTTTTCTATAGAGCTATAGTATATAAAATTACTTTTTGATGCTTTATCTACTCCCAAGTGATATAACATTGGCACTACCCAAGCCAAAATAAGGGTAGATAGTATAATGATTGTATAATTAATTATCTTCATTTTGATACTTATTAGATACTTATTAGATGTTAGTCTTGTATGCCTTTTTTAAATCTATTAACTGATAGAAATACAAATGGCATTACATAAATAGAGATTAGTATTACTAAATAAATATTGAAACGATATGCCCCTGGAAAATCAGATATATAAAATAAATCGAGGGTTAACACCATTAGAATAATATTAAAAATTCGTCTTTTCCAAGTAGGTTCTAGCGAAATCATAGCTATAAACGAATATGCTACTAAGCCCGAAATATACCATGGTACAATGGTAAATATCATACTAATAATAATTTCTTTAGGGAAATAAAGCTGTACAAAAACTATTGTAGTAAGTATATGAATTGTAAATGTTATAGTTAGTAATATAAGTCCATAAGCAATCATTATTAATATTGCTCTATGTTTCGGTAAAGGTAAATGCAATGTCAGTTTTATCCTTTTCTCAATTACCTCTGGTACAAACTGTGATAATCCAAAAATTATACCTGCTGCGATGGGGAAATACTTAAGATTTCTAAATAAAAATTGATCTCTATTAACAACTACATCCCATAAATGCTCCATACCTACAAAACGAAATGAGCGTCCAATTTTCATGAAAATATAAGTTAGTAATAATATTGCTACCATCCATATTCCTATGTTAAACCATTTTGTTTTTTTCCATTCTTTATATATTATTGCTTTCCACATAACTCTAATATTTACCTGTTAATCCAATAAAAGCTTCTTCTAATGAAAGTTTATCTTCAATAAGATTTTCAATAGATATATTATTTTCTTTTAGTAATAATTCCAATTTGTTTTTTTCTAAAAATGTATATACTTCTGTTTCTCCTTTAATTGTTGCAGGATGTAATAAATCGGTAATTGATAACAATGGTTCGTGACTATCACATTTGAATCTATATCTACGAAAGGTGTTTAATAACTCATCAACAGGTTTTTGTAGTATTATGTGTCCATAATCAAGTATTAGACAATCATCTATAAGTCTCTCCATATCTTGAATGATATGAGAAGTAACAAAAACTGTTTTATTTTCTGTTCTAACGTACTCGTTTAAATAATCTACAAAAAGCATGCGATACCCAGGGTCTAACCCCATTGAGAAATCGTCTAATATTAATAATTCTGGATCTTGAGCTAAGATTAACCCTAAAGCTACTTGCGACCTTTGACCACAAGACATAGTAGAAATTTTTTGTTTAGGATCTATTTTCAATAAATCCATTAACCCATAGTATGCCTCTTTTTTCCATTTCGGATAAAATGCTGAATAGAATTTTTCTATCTCTATAATATTCATAAAAGAATATTGAACATGCCCTTCTATCAACAATCCTACTTTCTGTTTTGTTTCTGGAGAAAGATTACCTGAATCTTCGCCAAACATTAAACATTTTCCTCCCGATGGTTTTAAAAACCCATTAAGGATATTGATTGTAGTAGTTTTACCTGTTCCATTTTTTCCAAGTAATCCTAAAATTCTTCCTTTTGGAATTTTGAAATTTAGATTTTCGTAGATACGCCTATCACCGTAATAATGGGTTAAATTTTTACATTCTATTATATTTTCCATCTCTTATTGTTTTCTTTATAAAGCAATTCCTGTTGTTAGTGATACATTCCATATTTTGATGTTATCTATACCGTCTATACCATAAAAATTAAGTTTTGGTATAAAATATAATGCACCAGAATTGTTAAACATATAATCTATTTTGAAAGCTAGATTAAAATTAATTACACTTTTCATCTCATTTCTAATATCATGTACAAATGCTTTCTCGGGTGCTGTATTATTTAACACCTTATCTTCTGCATTAAAAACGTAATGATAGTTAGCTCCATATCGCACTGAAAAAACATACGATTTGTTTAATACATTATATCCATGCTCCAACCCTATTTTGGCTGTAGAATATTTGTAATATAAATTTGGGCTACGAAATTTTTCTTCTTTTCTTGATATTCCTAAACTAAATGTAAAATCATTATACCTACCCATATTAGTTGGGGTTATAAATAATGTGTATAAATTTAATTCTGATTTTTTAGATGTATATCTCTGAGACTCAGATAAAGGTTGCCAATCGTATCTTACAGGAGTGTCGCCTACTTTTACTCTTTCGTAAATAACCTCAGTCCCTTTTTTTGAATAATAGCTAGGTATTATTTTAAAGATAAGAGCTTTATCATAAAAAATAAATTTCTTTGCAAGTGTTAATTCTGTAGAAATACTATTGTAGAAAAAAGGTATGTATAAATTACTATGATCCTGATCTACTCTACCTTTTTCTATTTTGTATTGAATAAAATAGTTTTGCTCATCTAAATTATACCACTCTAAGCTTAATCCATATGATTTTGAGATATAGTTATTGCTGACAGCTTTTTCTGAACCAGATAATTTACGATGATATTGACCAAATCCTCTTAGATAATAAAAATAGTCTTTACGTTCTTCTTTGTACGATCTAACACTAACATTTTGTCTGTAATAATCATAATATACAGAAGCTCCTAACACCGAGTTATCAAGTACTTGTCTAGCCACTCCAAAAGTAGCTTTTACATCTATTACCTTATTAAATGGTCTTGGATCAGTTTCGCCATGATGATATTCTGCGTTGTACATAAGCTCTCCTCCATATGTGGTTTTATTATCTTGAAAATTAACACCACCTATAAATTTATACTTTTCAATAAAACTATCGCCACCTACTGTATCTGCTATTAAATATGGATTTATAAATTCGGTATTTGCAACATCGGACCACCTCTTATCTCCTATTTTTTTATTTAAGTACAATGCCTCGCCCCATACATCTACATCTTTAATTTTTACTTTCCCTGTTGCGTTAAATTTTACAGCATTACTGTTTTTTCCTTTATAATTATATAAATGTTTATTTTGTATTCTACCAATACCAGAAAGTCCTATATATGTAAGGTTTTTTTGTTTATTGTATCGTTTTAAAGCGGGATTGGTAAATAAATTTTCAGAAAAAACATGAATAACTCCTTCATTGTAAAAGATGTCTTTTAGCAACGAATCGTTTTGAGCCATAGCAAAATTAAAGCTCAATATAAAAGGTAAAATATATATTAATTTGTGTACTCTCAAAATATTAATAATTGCATTTTATGTTTTGGTGTAAATGTCTAGGTTTTAATAATCATCTCTTTTTACTTTTCTCCTTTTTACTTTTAACTTTTAACTTTTAACTTTTTTGTTTATGCCCCCAATTGTAGTGTTAGCCCGGAAATGGCAATACTTATGAACAACACGTTAGGCTGGCTTTTGCTTTTGGGCAAAAGACCCGCCTAACGTGTTTGTGAATAGGTTTGCCATTGAGGACTATTAACGGAAAGTGGGATTTGGCACATAATTATAATTATTAGTTTTTTTGTTAAAATGGTATTATTTGTGATGATATTTAGAACTAAACTTTGTAAATAAAAGAAGAAAAGGTCGAGGTAATTATTACATATAATTATCACCTCTCCTTTTCTCCTTCTCTTTTTTAATTACTTTAAAACCTTGAAATTATATTTTACCAGGATTTGGAGTAACTGTACTTTCAAAATCTTCAGCAGAATTATTAGTATCAGTTAAAATTGCTCTTGTACCATCCCAACGCAATACTTTTCTTCTAACACATTTACCATAACGAATATCATCGCTATCGCCAGTATGTGTGTAACTTATATCTAAGCCAACAGGTACTGCTTTTGATACAAACTTAGAAGGTGTACTTACTTCTACCGCATCTAAAATTAGATTACTAGGTACTTTATATCTTATCGTAATTCTAGACCCAGAAGCATTAGAACGTTGTACTTCATTATTAATTAAAAAATCTTCCATAGTGCCTTCTGCCCTAAAAAGGATATAAGACCTATAACCTCTGTTATGTGGTGTCCATATTGATTTTGAATATGAAAAATTCTTTATAAGATTTGGTACTTCAGGTACATCTACATCTAATTTATGCTCGTCGTACCACTCAAAGTCAGCCTTAGAAAGGTCGAAAGAATTAGCATTGACTTCTTTATGGTTTATACCAACATCGCAAAGTATAACACTCTCTCCTGGGTTTACTGCATGTTCTTTTCCACTACCTGGTATTGTGTAAATTGTATGAGCAACATATGTAGGCTCTCCTAATATAGTTGTCCACTCATTTTCTTCTTTATAAGTTCCGTGGTCTGATTCTGCTAAAGATATTCCATCGGCATAAAGTACTTCGTTACTATTATTATATATTTCGAAATATTTATCTTTATAGTACGACTTGTCTTCTGGTGTTCTAGAACCTGTGTAATACAACTCTTTGAAAACCCAACCTTTACTTTTAATTACTATAAATAAAGATAAATCTATATTCATAGTTTCTCCTTCTATTGATTTATTCTCTTTTAGCCCTGCTAAGGATACGGTTCTTGTAAAAGATTCTCCACCAACATCAGTTGTATGTTCTTTTTCTCCTGATGCAATTATATTATACACACCCTCATCTACAGTTATTATTGCTGTTCCATCTGCTTCTGTAGA
The DNA here is from genome assembly GCA_016744755.1 of Ichthyobacteriaceae bacterium. Taxonomy (GTDB): domain Bacteria; phylum Bacteroidota; class Bacteroidia; order Flavobacteriales; family JADGDT01; genus JADGDT01. Next base: position 8,731 of record JADGDT010000097.1, read on the forward strand.
AACAACTCTCTGAGTTCCTGTATTTACATCTTTTAAAGTTATAGATATTTCATCCATAGATTCTATTCCGTCTGGAACAGATATTTGAATTGTAACTTTTGTTTGAGGAGTTATTTCTTCGTCTTTGTCACAAGAGAACAAAGTTATAATTAGCCCAAACACTAATAGTAGATTAATTTTTCTCATCTTAATTGTTTTTAATTTATTAAAGTTTAATGTTTAATTCTGCCCCAAAATATGGGCTAGAATATAATTTGATTATTGCTCCCGATGGAGTCTTGTACTCTGGTTGATACGCTATTAGATTATTTATATAAAAAGATATTCTGATGTTATTATTAATTTCTTTAGTTACTTTCTGGTTTAGAGAAACAAGTACCGGAGTATTATATGGCTCAAAATATAAATGTCCATAAGTGTTTACTAGCCAACTAAATTTAGGGTCGTTTAATTCTGCATCTCCAAAAGGGTTTCGTTCTCCCGACTTATTTATATACGCAACAGGAATACCATCATTGTAATTACTCTGACGTTTATAGAACCATTTTACGTAAATCTGATTCGAGAAAATTAGTTTTATCTTTTTCAAATGTGTATCTATTCTTATGGTGGTATTTAGTTGCTCTTTGGTATCGCCAGTATCATAATCATATACTCCAATATATGGGTATTCTTCTCCTTCTAATATTATTGATGGTTGGTAAAGCCGTTCTCCCTCTTTATCGTAATTTGTTTTAAACCAAGCACCCGAAATAGATAAATTAGATGCCAAACCAACTAATTTTGGAAAATTCAGTACATACTCTATCCCTTTTTTATCTACACTACTAAGGTTGTAAGATGTGCTATAAGTAAAATATCTCGATTCGTTTGAATAATCAAGATCATCAATATTTGGTGGCTCTGTTATTCGATGAGGATCAATAGAAGAGTAATCATATTCTCTATATTTAATTCTAAAATAGTTTGTGCTAGAAGTAAACCCATTATCCATATACTCATTAAATACAGTTAGGTTAAGTGTAAATTTTTTATATGATAGTTTTATTCCTCCCTCTATCTTCCTGTTTCTAGAAGGACTAATGTTATAATTTGTAGGATTAACAATTTTGGTATTTATGTATAAAGCTCGTAAATCTGGATTCTGAGAAAAATAATCCAACTCTTTAACATCATAATATTTTTTATGAGGATATAAATGTGAGCTTGTAGGAAACTTTGTTTGCCATCCATAACCTGTGTAAAACGATATATCAAAGGAGTTTGTAGATGTAGGAAGTTTCCAAGATATATTAACTCTAGGATCTACATACCACTTATTTGCCATTGTATATTTATCGTCTAAATCTTGTATTTTACCAATACGAGCACCTACTTGTATTTTGAAAATGTGGTTATTTAATTTTAATAAATTTCCTGACTCTACAAAATAAGACATTTTTTTTATCGATGGTATATCTTTAAAACTATAAGGTCTAGATCCGCTTTCGTAAAACAACGGTGCGTAAATATCAAACATTTGACCTCCTCCAAAATTATTGCCGTAACTATAATTTAAACCAGCTTTAAAATTTTGGGGAGTTCCTATTAAATTATAGTGCTTATTTAAAACAATACTTAAAAACAAATTCACTGGCTTACCTTCAACTGTATGTTCTGCATAGTACCTCGCTGGCAAATATTCCGATTTATACCTACCCTCTTCAATTGAAGTAAAAGAAGGTGTTGGCCCTTTTAAGCTAACTCCACGAGTACGCACCAATTTATCTATAGAATATGATCCTGATAAATTTGTTTTTATACTTAGCGTATTATCTTCCGACATCCACTCAAACCCAATTTTAGACAACATTTTATTGTACGACGATGAATATTTATCTTCGGGTAATGTTAGTTGTTCTTCATCATCTTTTTCTTTATCAAGTGTTCCTGTATAATCTAAAAAGGACTTGAAAGTATAGCTACCATCAAATAACACCCCACTTTTGCGGTATCTAATAGAAAAAGTAGCCCTCTGATAAGAGTTTAAACTATTTCGAGGATCGCCCTTATATATCAAATAATCGGCCCCTACATTTAAACTACTATTATTCTTTAGATTCCACCCTTTACCTATATGCATAAGCTTGTGGTTAATATTCGATTTTATTCTTATAGTAGTAGGTGTTCGTCCTGATTTTCTTGTTATTTTAACTACACCCGATGTTAAATCTCCATATTCAACAGAAGGCACACCTCTTATTATATCAATCTTTTCTATTTCATCTGCCGATATCTGACGCATGTCAACTCCTTTACTTTGCGTGTATCTATCTATTCCTTTTATATCCCTAGCTCCACCATTTGGCGTTTGCATATTCATATCGTTTGTTAATGGTGCATCATCTACTATAAAAAGTGTTCCTAACGAGGTATTGTTATCGCTACCCACTTGACGTAAACTTACTTGAGCCATTTCTGAATAATCAATATTTGTAGGCTTACCACCAGGCAGTAGCTCAAAAAAATCGGCAACGCCAGATGGTTGTAGATGTTCCATTGCCATTTCGTTAATTGTAGATGTACTAGATAGGTTTAATCGTTCTCTTGCAGTTACAACAACCTCATCAAGAGATAGAGATAATAATTCTAATTTAATTATATACCCTAATTTGTTGTGTTCTAAATTTATTTTTGTTTTTACAGTATTATATCCTAAACACGAAACATATAAAGTATATATGTTTGGTTTTATATTATTAATTTCAAATTCTCCTTTAACATTTGTTGTCTGCCATAAGTTCAGCTCTTTAATTACAATAGATGATGCTGATAGTATTTCTCCTGAATTTTTATCTAATACTAATCCACTAAAAGATACAGGCTTTACTTTACTTGAATTTGTCTTTTGGATAGAGGTATTTTGTGCAAATACAAATGAATTAATAAACAATAATAATATGACTACCCCTAAAATTCTCATTCCCTATTTTTGATTCATATTTATATAAGAAATATGTTTTTATGATATTTCGTTCGATAAACAACAACTAATTATTGTTGTTGTATGCTAAATATTAAGTAGCAAAGGTGTGAGTTCTTATCTCTATAATCAATCACTTATAGTAGTGGTATTTTCAAATTATCATCACTAATAATGGGGAGAAAACATATAAAACACCACTTTTTAATGTTAAAAAATGGTGTGATTTATGTTGTATCAATGATTGTTATGGTTCTACCCTTATTTGTGTGGATAAAGACTTAAACCACCGTTAAAGAAAAGTATTGCACTTCTAAGATTATCGAATGTTCTGTACCCCTAGTAGTAGACTTGACTTCCTGAATTTTGCCATTTAATCTCTCAGCCATGGCATTTGAAAAACTAGAAATTAATGCATTACAAACGCCTTCTAAATGTTTGTTAAACATCTTAGCTATTTTCTTCATTTCCTCAATTTTAGAGTTTATTACACTACTTCCCCATTTTATAAATAAACCAAATGCTTCAGTCATATTTTCACTTCCAAAAATCCCTTTAAAGTCTTCTCTAATCCTCCAAGCTCTGCTGACTTCATAGTTTTAATCTTGAATTGATTGAAATTTTATATGCTGTTTTTCCGTTAAGTTTTATTTATTTTTAAGTAACACATATCTAGTATTTCTAAGCTCGTCATATTGTTTAACTTCTCGTTTCCTAACTTTGTCAATACCATCATTTAAGTATTTAACCAAATGAAATCTATCATGAATTATAGATGCATTAGAAATCATCTTTTTAATAGTATTTAAATATGCTGGCCACATATCCATGGTAACTGTTTCTACCTTAGTAATATCAGTAATAGCACTGTTTATTAATTGTTTAACTGCTTTTGTATCTCTATTTTCCACTACATCTACTACTGTTCCAGTTAATGGATTACTAAGTACCGAAACATAACTATGCCCTTTCCTAAAAGATTTTTCATCGATACTTAGGTTGGATAATGTCAATGTTTTATCTCTACGTACTAAGCCTCTTTTCACAGATAAATGTATTATCCTATTAATAACATTAAACCCAGTTCTTAATAGTTTTGATGTAGCTGTCTGATTCTTTGTTGCTAATAATAAATCGATAACCAACCTCTCAAATAAATATGTATGACTTTTAAAACTATCAGCCTAAGGAACTGTGATAGTTTTTTGTCCTTGATGGGGTTTTAACTCTTGGTACTCGACAATTTATATAGGTCTTAAATTGAAGTGTATCTAGATGTCGCCATCGTCTAGAGTCACGTCTGTCATGTATTGGAAGCAGGTCTGATAAAATTGGACATTCGGCTTTTTTATCGATAAAATCGATAAAAACATCTACCTCTGATGTTTTAAAATCTACTTAAACTTTTGTCACTTTCCATGAGTCACCAAAGTTTAGTATTATATCAAAAAATTGCTCTGA
>JADGDT010000218.1 GCA_016744755.1 Ichthyobacteriaceae bacterium
AAGGGCTTTAATTCCTGCGAGAGAATTACCTTTTTTATCTAGTCCTGGAGACCAAACTGTTACTGTTAATTCTCCTGGTACTAAAGCTACAATACCTCCACCAACACCACTTTTTGCAGGTAAGCCAATACGGTAAGCAACATCGCCAACAGCATCGTATGTTCCACAAGTAAGCATAATTGCATTTATTCTTTTTGCTCGTCTTACACTAAGTATTCTTTCTCCTGTTTTAGGATTTACTCCGTGGTTTGTTAAGTATGAAAATGTATCGCAAAGTTGTTCACAATTCATTTCTATTGAACATTGATGAAAATAAGTATCAAGTACCTTATCTACATTGTTGTCAATATTACCAAAATCCTTCATCAGATTTACCAAGGCTGCATTTCTGTAGCCTGCCCCTGCCTCTGAAGCGGCAATTTTATCGTTGTATTCTACATCCTTATCACCACTAACACTTCTAACAAATTTCAAAAAATCTTTTTTCGGATTATTGAGATTAGTATACATCTGATCGGTAGTAACCAAAGCACCAGCATTGATGAAAGGATTACGAGGAATACCATTTTCGTATTCCAACTGAACTAGCGAATTGAAAGGTGTACCAGAAGGTTCCTTACCACATCTTGTTTTCAGGAAATCATCGGTATCTCTAACTACAGTTGTAAGTGATAACGCTTTTGAAATACTCTGAATAGAAAATTGTTCATCGGCATCGCCAACGCTGAATGTAGTGCCATCCAACAGTTTTACAACCATGCCAAATTTCATGTTGTCTTTTTCTGCTAATGCAGGAATGTAGTCAGCTACTTTACCTGTGCCAAGCAAAGGTTGAACCTCATCGTAGATACGGTTTAATATACCTTGGTAATCAGTCATTATTCTTATTGTTTAACCGTTCAACTGTTTAATTGTTGAACTGGTTTTTGTAGTAACGAAGTAACAAAAAAATGAGATGAAAAATACATGATATTTTTCATCTCATTTTATATAGTACAGTTTTACTTTGAATGAATTTTTTCAAAAAAGTATAGCAAAATTATACTCTAGAGTTCTTAATTTTATAGATGTACCCCTCTTCTCCCTCAAAATCAAAATCTTTGAAATAAGTTAACCCTATCTTTTCTAAAACTCTGATAGAACTAGTGTTTTTACTCATTACTCTACCTACAATTTCAGAAATACCAAATCTGTTGAACCCTAAATTTATACATGCTTTAGCCGATTCGGTTGCATACCCTTTATTCCAATATTTTATGAAAAATCTGAATCCAATGTCATACTCATTAATATATTCAGAGTATTTCAATCCGCACCAACCCAAAAACTTATTATCCGACTTATTTATCACAACCCAACGTCCAAGGTTGTACTTTTTGTAATGATCGTAATTTTCTAAAAATATTCTTGCGCTTTCTATACTTTCAAAAGCAACGTCTCCTGTATATTTAATTACTTCAGTATCCTTATTTAACAAATAAAAATCTTCGGAATCTTCGGGAGTGAGCTCCCTCAGATATAAACGTTCAGTTTCTAGTATTACCATACAATTTAACTCATGTGGTTCCAGCCTTGAGCTTTTATTGTAATAGATTCTCCTGCTCTTGTAACTAAATTAGTTCCAGCAGATGCATCTGTAATATGACCAATTACTGTTAAGCTTGGATTACCTTTAATTTTGTCGTAATCGGCAGCATTAATTGTAAATAGCAACTCGTAATCTTCACCTCCGCTTAATGCAACGGTTGTAGCATCAAGGTTAAACTCTTCGCAAGCTGAAATTACTGTTGGATCGAGAGGTATTTTCTCTTCGTATATATTACATCCAACTTCCGATTGAGTACAAATATGTAGTACCTCCGATGATAATCCATCAGAAATATCTATCATAGATGTTGGCAATACATCTAGTTCGTTAAGTATTTTTGGGATATCCATTCTAGCTTCAGGCTTAAGCTGACGCTCCATTACATAATCGTAACCCGATAAGTCTGGTTGAGAATCTGGATTAACTTTATAAACCTCCTTCTCTCTTTCTAAAACTTGAAGTCCCAAATAAGCACCTCCTAAATCGCCAGAAACAACAAGTAAGTCGCCATCTTTAGCTCCGTTACGTTTTACAGCTTTATCCTTCTCTACTTCACCGATTACAGTTATAGAAATAACCAATCCTAAATTAGAACTAGTAACATCGCCACCAACTAAATCTACATCGTAAAGTTTGCAAGCCAGGTTTATACCTTCATAAAGCTCTTCTACAGCTTCTACAGGAAAACGATTAGACATAGCTATGGAAACTGTTATCTGCGTAGCTTTACCCATCATAGAATAAACATCAGATAAATTTACCATCACAGCTTTATAACCAAGGTGTTTAAGTGGTACGTACGACAAATCGAAATGAACGTTTTCTACTAATAAATCTGTAGAAACTAGTGTCTGTTTATCTCCGTATTCCAGAATTGCACAATCGTCGCCAACACCATATTTTGTTGAAGTATTTTTTATCTCTATATTCTTTGTAAGGTGGTCAATTAACCCAAACTCTCCAAGTTCGGAAATAGGTGTACGTTGTGGTTGTTTATCTTCGATCATTATTTTTTATGTTGAATCGTTTAACTGTTGAGTTGTTTAATCGTTTGCTTCGTCTGATTTCTAATTTATTACTTCATCTTTCACTTTTGAGCTTTCAGCTTTGACCAAATCTATTTCTTAAACTTAAGACTCTTAATAATAGCTTCCATCTGAAAAACTAGGTCTCTCTTTTTTACTCCAGCTCCATAAATAAATCCATCAGCAGTAATAATTCTTTTATTTTCCTCATCAAAAACCGTATAGCTTAAGAAAGGCCCTCCCATAAAGTCTCCCTTC
>JADGDT010000098.1 GCA_016744755.1 Ichthyobacteriaceae bacterium
ATTTATCTCTTACAGGGAGTTTTTCAACTTTGTAATTATTCATATCTAGAGGATCGTAAACCTTCTCTAGTGTAGTATCTGTAGCCATTATAAACAAATGTTTATTTATGCTTTACTGTTTATAAAAATGCTCTGCATTTTATTGTTTATTTGTTGCTTCGTAACGTTTAGAAAAAAGATGGTCAATACGACAAAGTCATTTCTAAACTAAAGAGGCGTAAACCTTTATAAACAATGTCGCAGGTATATAAACGGCATAGCATAAACTTTTAATAAAAAAGGCTACCCCTCTATAAAGAAGAATAGCCTAAATAAAATTATTACCAGTTTTTATATGGATTTTTCATTAACATAGAGTTGAAATACTTCACATCTCCTGTTACTTCTTCTCCTAACCATTCTGGTTTTTCGAAAGCCTCGTCTTCTTTTTCAAGTTCAACCTCAGCAACAACTAAACCATCATTTTCTCCGTAAAACTCATCTACTTCAAAAGTGTGTTCTCCAGACTTTACATTGAAACGAGTTTTATCTATTACTCCTGGTTCGCAAATCTCCAACAATTCGTTAGTCTCTTCAACAGAAATCTCTTTCTCCCACTCATAGCGAGATGCTCCAGATGCGTTTCCAATACCTTTAATTGTCATAAATCCCTTACCTCCTTTAATACGTACACGTACAGTTCTTTCGGGAACTGAAGATAAATATCCTTGAGTAATTCTCATTTCTTTTACTGATTCGGCTTTGAAAGCATCGCTTTTAACCAAAAATTTTCTTTCTATTTCTTGTGCCATTTTTTTTATCAATGTGCAATAATCAATGTGCAATTAACAATCTATAATTGTTCATTGTTCATTGCTAATTCTTAATTTCTAGTTTGCCAATGGTTTGTTGATCCAACCAATAATTCTTTTAATAACTTGAAGGTAGTTAAGGTTTTCAGCAGTTTCCATACCGTTACCAACATCGTTCATAGTTTTTGTAATATCTTCTAACTCAGTTGACTCAGAATTGATAGTACAAACTTTAGCTCCGTTGATAAGTACATAACCAAACTCACAAATTGTGTTGTTTACCATGTAACCAAAACGGTGCTTACTAACTTTTACTCCTTGCAAATCAGCATGAGCATCAATCATTGCCATAAACTCTTCTAGAGTATAAGTTGCCTGTGTTAAGGCTGGCATATCTACTTTAAAAGCTGGGAATACATCATTTTCTAAAACTTCTTTGGCAATAGGAAATTCACCTTTCATTAAAGGATTCCATTGCTCTAAACCATCAACAGTTTGAACATAAGTTTTGATGTCCATTTTACCGTCACGAATCTTTGTATTATTGATATCGTTAGTTTTTGATAAAATGTAAACCTCATCAGATTTTCTCTCCCAAACTTTTTCTGGAACTGGTCCACTCAAACGAGCCATACGTGCGTGAGCTGCATCTAAATCTTGTCCGAAAGTACGGAATTCAAATCTTGGTTTTGAAATCTCTCCAATTTTCATTTCTCCTTTTGCCATGATACTTTTATTGATAATGATTAATTATTTCTTTTTTACTAGTTTTAATTTCAACACCGATTTAGTTATTGAAACCGATGCGAATATAGGTCTATTTATAAAATAGACAAAGTATTTATAGTATAAAATTTACACTTACTTAACACTGGCTTAACATTGAAATTATTCTGTTAAGTTTAGTTTATAAAGTTTATTGTTTGGGTCGGAAACTACGTAAGCAATTGTTTCTTCATCGTTTACAACTACTCCTTCAATACCAGAAATTGGCAGTTTATAACTTTTAATTTTAATTCCTTCAGTTGTACACTTAGTCAATGTTTTGGATTCTTGACTTACTATCCACAAGCTACTTGTTGAACTATTGAAATAAATACCAGAATAATCGCTAGCAAATTGAAGTCTAGTTTCTGATAATTTACCTTTTGAAATTGAGTATTTTATTAGGAGTCCTTCATCCTTTTCTTTAAGAAGATAAAATACGTCGTTATCAGAATCATAACTCACACCTTCTAGTCCACTATTGCCAGATTCTCCAATAATATTATAAGTATTAATTTTGTTTCCGCTATAATCTAACTTAACTAATTCGCCAGACCTTTCTTTTACGATGTAGATTTGGTAATTGATATTATCTACAGTTACTCCCTCAAAATCTTCTCCCTCGTATATAAGTTGTTTTATTGTTTCTCCTTTTTGAGAAATCTTGTAGATCATACCTCTATCACTGACAGTGAAAAAGTCCTTACCATTAGCAGTGAAAGACAAGCCTGAGGGTTCATAAATACTCATCTTATAGGTATCTAAAACCATAGAATTATCAATGGGTATTGAATCAGGAATACATGAAATTAATAATGAAACGCCTATTACACCTAATATTACTACTATTTTTTTCATTAAAAAAATTATTAATTGACCTATAAATAAAGAGCTCGCAAAAATTACGAGCTCTTTTTCAGTATTTCAAATATATTGGATTACTGTACGTTATAAACATTCCAAAGAGTAGGATCAGCTTTAAAATCATCTGATTCATCAGTTGTTCCTCCTCCTGGAGTATCATCTAAATGCATAGTTCCATCATGACCGTAGTAGTACTCTGCAGTTGCAGTAGAAATTCTTACATAGAAAGATACTGTTGAACCTTCAGCATCTACGGCTATACCATTTTCAGCAACCATACCTGCAAAATTAACAGTAACACCTGTTTGAGTAAATGAAGCATCATCTTCCCCCTTTATTTTATTACCTTTTACGTAAATTGGAGCATCACCCGCATCAAAATAAATTCGTGCCTCAGTAATTTCTTCTGCACTAGCATATTCAAGAGCTACAAGTATATCTGTGCCAGGTATAGGGTTCTCAGGGAAAGTAACCTTAGAAAGAGGTCCATCAGTATAGGTAACATCAATATCTACCACAGGAGCATAATTTTTTTCCTCTACAGTATAAGTTGGCCAAGTAGTACCATCATCGTGATTGAATTCACTAATCACATTTCCATCTACATCATATTCTTCCATAGGGAAGTAAGTTTTAGTACCAACTTTGTACTCAACTCTTAAATAATAACTTACAATATCATCAGTATTTTGAGCAGGTATATCTCCGCTCCAAACACCATCAACGTTAGTCATTACAACTTTTTCTTTATCATCCTGAGTTTGACCAGGCAAGAAATAGTATAAACGAATTTCATCAACTTGATCAGCATAAAAAGGAGTAGCGTTGAATGTAACTATACCTCTGTTACCAGCTTCTTCTCCTTCGAAAAGTACTTCTTCAATTCCGCCAATTACTGTAAATTCAGCAGGTGTAGTTATTCCATCTTCAGGATAATAAGAAACTAGACCAGTATTATCAGTAGCTACAACATAGTATTTTATAACATCACCAACGTTTGCTTGTGGTACAGAAGTTCTGTATTTACCATCAACTAATGACATATCGAAAGTAACAACACCTTCGTTTTGCATGTAAACTAATTTTACAGAAGCAATACCATCAGCATCAGAAGCCTCAACAGAATAAACTAAAGTATGCTCTGTCATTGGTTCAGCAGTAAGAATTGGAGGAGTGTTTGCAGCAGAACCATTTGAAGTACCAGGAGTAGGAGAACTTACTTTCCAAGGCTCACCTGCATCGGTCATTCTAGCCCAAGTAAGACCAACATCAGCACTCATATCTGGAGTTTTTGTATGATCTAATAATTTTCCTGAAGGATCGGAAAGAGAAACATCTTCTCCTCCTGAACTAACTTTTATACCTGACTCATTTTCATCAACAACATAGAATCCTTTTGAAGTAATTTTTGTTCCATCAGGAATAGCAAAACCACCATCCGAAACAGCTTTATCGTTTAAGATATAACCACTTATATCCATTTCAGCATCACTAGCATTGTAAACTTCAATCCAATCTGGATTATCACCAGTGTCTTTCGACATAATTTCATTCAATACCAACTCTGAATCTGTTGGCCCTGGAGCGGGTTCTGGGATATTATCATCCTTTACACAGCTAGTAAACATCACTGATGCAGCTGCAATTGTATATATAAACTTTTTCATATTTGTGTTCTTTTGGCCTCTGGCATTTAGCCTTTGGCTATATTTAAACTTAATACATTAAACTTTTGCCTTTTTTCTAGAAATCTATTTCTATTCTCCAAGCTAAATAACCATAATCAAATCCACCTTGACCAGCAGCAGCATCCATATTAGTTGCCCAATCTAAAGATCCTTCATCATTTGCATATCTATCGTGATCAACAAAAGTATAGTTAACCATAAATTTCACATTACGAGATGCATAATAGTTTAATCCTACAGTATAATAATCTCCTGCTCCACCATAAACCTCAGCATCATAATCATTAAGGCTAATATTAGAAAAACGTGCAGCTAGTTCCCATGCACCTTTTTTGCTTTTAGCTCTTACTTGTGTAAACTCAGCTTCACGATGATTCCACGCATGATTCTCTCCTGTAATTAACCAAGCACCTTGTACATAAAAACCACTAAAATTAACAGTTTCCAAACTAGCGTCTGATCTTGTCATACTTGCCATATAGTATTCGGCAGTTGCACGGAAAGGACCGTATGAACCTGCTAATTCGAAGTTTATATTTTGGTAAGCACTAACATCTTTTACTTTTGCTTGTAAAAATTCCATTTGCGAAACTTTAGTTTCGTCTTTTGGATCAATTTTAATTCTATCATCAATACCAGGAGTATTGTATGTATATCCCATACCTACAGCAATTAAACGTCCTTGCTTGTTAATAGGATAATATGAAGCTCTAGATGAGATTCCCTTCATTGGCTCAACATCGTGAATATTTCCTTTAAAATATTCTTTTGAATCAATATTCTGAACCTCTTCTGTAAACAATCCTAATCCGAACATATAGTTATCGCTCCAAGATGAATATCCAATACCTAGTTTACGGTTAGGGTTGAAGTTATAGGCATTTGCACGCTCCATTAACTTAAGGTAACGTGAAGTTGTAGTTTGTTGCATGCCTTGTGGCATACGGAATTGTCCAACTCTTAATTGTCCCCAATCGCCTAAATAACGACGAATGTAAGCATCTTTAATATCGACTTCATTTCCTGCGAAATCAAAATCAATTTCTCCATACCAATCATCTCCTACATTTGCTTTTAATGCAAAACGCATTCTTCTTAATGTTAACGCCTGTCCGGGTACATTTAACTGACCTCTTTCTTTATTTTCGTCATATGTAAGATCATTATCATAATTATCGAAATATGTTGCACCATCTAAATATATACGGTTATCCATCCACATTCTATATTTTTGATCTTTAGACTCCCATGTAATAAATCCATCTCTAGATTCTGACGTAAGAATTTTACGATCTACTTTTTGCCCGTATTGGTTGTAACGAACATTCGACTGCATTTCTATGCTAACTACTCCATCAGCATTACGCATATTAAAAGTAGCAACATCATAATCAGGATGGTTTAATCTTAACGTAAAAGTATCACCTGTTTTTTCTACAGAGAAAGTACCATCATCTGCGGTAACAACTTCAAATTTAGATCCAACAAAGCGAATATCTACACCTGATATTGGTTTACCGGTTTCTTGATCGGTAACTCTACCTTTATACACCTCTTGTGCAAACGCCGATCCTGACAATGTTACTAGAGCAACAAATAGCAGGAATTTGTACATGTTTTTCATATTAGTTTATTTAGTAAAATTTGAGTTCCGATAATATTATAAATATCATCATCGCTCATTAAATTAAAATTAGTATTAAATGAATTATTTATTAATCTTTAGTATTGATTATTAAATTATGCTCTTGATTATTAGTTGTTTTTTCATTTTTACTGAGTTCTATTTTTGTTTCGGTATTCTGAACTTCTAGTTTAAATACATGCTCCATAAAAAATAAAGAAAAGAATGTGATAATACCAGCAGCAATAGGAGTTGTAACCCAGCCTATTGCTATGCCTCCCATAACATCTAGTTTTATTTCTTTGGCTCCTTTTAGCATTCCTATACCCAATATTGCTCCTACTATAGCTTGTGAACTAGACACTGGGACTAATGGTATTGCCGGTAATCCTATACTTTGTACAGCATCGGATAAGCCTTGAGATGAAAAAACAAATAGAACAAGCGAATGAGCAAGTACTACAACTAATGCGGCTTCGGTTGAAAGTGAAAATAAACGATTGCCTACTGTTGACATTATTTTCTTTGAATAGGTAATTATCCCAACTCCTATGGCTAAAGCTCCCAAAAAGAAGAGTTGTTGAATTCCTGTAAAACTAAATGGTCCTAAAATAAAATCTTCGGTTGGTGCAGCTTGCATAAATACGCCCATAACATTAGCAATATTATTGGCACCTAAACTATATGCACCAAATGCCCCCACAACTAATAATCCTATCCTTAAATAAGAATCTAATTTTATTAGATGTATTTTAGATCTCTCAATTATTATCTTCTGAATTTGGTATAGTATCACTGCAAAGACACCTCCAAGTATAGGTGCAAAAATCCATGTTGATACAATTTTAGTTAATGATGCAGAATCGGTTTCGTTACCTGTGTAAAGGTTCCACCCTATTATTGCTCCTACAATTGCTTGTGAAGTAGATACAGGCAATCTGTATTTTGTCATTGTAAAAACAGTAATAGCAGCTGCAAGTGCAACCGTAAAAGAACCTGCTAGTGCATTTACCTGACCAAGTTTGCCAAGAGTGTGCGTAGCACCACTACCTTGAATCACTGCTCCTAGAATCACAAATATTGTAGCTATTATTGCTGCTGTTCTGAATTTTACCATTTTTGTACCAACAGCAGACCCAAATATATTGGCAGCGTCATTAGCCCCTAAAGACCAACCTAAAAACAATCCACTTGATAGAAATAGTAAAATCATATCTGTTAATTACTGAATTCGTTTTATTGCCATTATCGATAGTATATCGGCAACAGTTTCGGCTGCATCAGAAACGTTTTCTATATGTAAAGTAAAATATCGAAGATGTATTTTTTGACTTAACAGAAGATTAGGTATCCCTTTAAATATTTTTCTTTTAATGTCTAATGCAAGTTTGTCTGTTTCCTTTTCGTAAAAATACACTCTGTGTAACCTGTCTTTAACTGCTACAGGGTCGGTAAAATATACTCTTACAGCTGGTAATAATTCTTCTACTGCAGATATAGATAAATCTGCTAGCCTCTTAATGTCATCGTGAATTTCTTCTGGTACAAAAGGATCTTCAATTTCAAATTGATAAAGATTCTCTTTCATCATATCAATAATATCATCAATTTTTTCTAAAAGACGCATTACGTCACCACGGTGCTCAGGAAGTAAAGAATGTAGATATAGCTCGTTTTCAATTTTACGTCGCAAAGTATCTGCTTTACCTTCTTCTTTAGAAATTGAAATTAATACACTTTTAAAATCATCAACTCTCCCATCAAGAAAATCAATTACTCCTTTTTTAAAATGAAGTCCTCCTTGATCAACTTTGTTTATATACTCATCTATATCGCGAATTATTGACTTTGAGCTTTTAAATAATGCCATGGTTGTTATTTTTAATATTGTCAAATTTACCTTTAATTAACATTAACATAACATTAGAGCTATACATATTTAGTTTCTTTTTAATAAAAAACAATTAAAAAACACAGTATTAAAAAAGAATCAATACCTTAGTACAAGTTACTCAATTACAGTATATTATATAAAAGAAATGTGTTTTATTATTAAAATATATATTTTCAACATGACTAGAGTCATATTTGCATCAGGTTATAAATGAAAGGGTTTTCTTACGCATTGTCTCTTGTAGAGGAAGTATCAATGTTACTTTAATGTTAAGCTAATTGTTTCATTCTGAAATTTAGCACATACAATTATGTAGAACATAGTTTAAGTCTGTTATTTTTGACGGCTAAGTTCTAACAATCAACTCTTTTTACTTTTATGCCCCTAATTGTAGTATTAGCCCGGAAATGGGAAGACTAATGAACAACACGATAGGCTGGCTTTTGCTTTTGGGCAAAAGACCCGACTAGCGTGTTTGTGAATAGTGTTGCCATTGAGGACTAAAAGCGTAAAGTAGGAGTTGGCACATACTAATAATAAATAGGTTCTACCACTAGTTTGGTGGAACAATCGTCACCTTGAGCGGAGCCCGCCTTGACTGTCGAGGCAGGTCGAAAGGTCTATTCCAAAACAACTCACATTATGTTATCACTGTAGCTATAGATGTTTCGACTGCATTTTCTTTTTGTTCCCCATTCGGCTTCGCTCAGGGCAGGCAACAAAGGAAATTATGGGTTCGGCTTCGCTCACCAACCACGCTCAACATGACGGATTTTCTAATTTATAATATACATATAAATGAGAGTGAACCATTAAAATAACAGTAGAACCAATAAATATTAGTGTTAAAGTAGGGGTTATATCAAATCAACATCAAAATGCACAGTAAAACCTTTACCTTTTTTATTTTATCTTCTTTAAAAAATGGTTACGTAGCTACGGCTATGCAACAATTTTTATAAATTGCTAAAACAAAATATGCTTTAGTTTTAATTGGGCATTTTGAAATTCATTTGGTATTATTTGTGGTGATATTTGGAATTTAATTTTTTTGACAAGTTTCTAATTAATCTTTTCGCCACATTGCTTACAAAACACTGCATCAGTATCATGCTCTTCGCACATGCAATTTGAGCAAACCTGTGTAGAGTATTTGTCTTTTTTGTTTGCTGAATGAACTTCGCTTGTAATAATTCCGGTAGGGACTGCAATTATTGAATAACCAATAATCATAACTAGGCTAGAAATAAATTGACCGAAATCTGTTTGAGGAGAAATATCGCCATAACCTACGGTGGTAAGAGTAACAATTGCCCAGTAAATACTACGAGGAATACTTGTAAAACCATTCTCTTCGCCCTCAATTATGTACATGAAAGATCCAACAATTATCACAATCATTATTACCCCAAAAAGGAAAACACTAATTTTTGGCAGAGATAATTTTAGAGCTTTAGATATTACAGATGCTCCATGTACATATCTACTGAGCTTAAATACCCTAAACATTCTTAATAAACGTAAAGAACGAAGAACCATAAATGCGTGACCTCCCGTTATAAATAAAGCTAAGTAAGTAGGTATTACAGAAAGTAAATCAATAATACCATAAAAGCTTTTTGCATACTTTATTGGCTTCGGCGATACCAATAATCTTAAAGTATATTCGATAGTAAAAAAGATTGTGAGTATCCATTCAGAAGTAATAAGGAAAGTGTGGTGTTTAATTTCAATTTCTCTTACGCTCGAAAGCATCACAAGAATAATACTAAAAACAATTGCTATTAGCAAAACAATATCAAAGGCTTTACCTTTTTTTGTGTCTGCTTCAAATATTAGCTCGAATAAATCTTGTTTAATTTTAGACATAATCATCATCAATAAATAGATAGTTAGCTAATGTAATTATAAATAGGTTATTGCCATAAATGTGCTTGTTTTTAATTTTATTTTTTCTGAGTTGTTTAATCAATTTCATTATTTCTTTTGCTATCAATTGATTATCAACAAACAAAAGTACTATTTTAACTATTGTAGATGTAGGAAAAATCTCTTTTTTTAACGATAAAGAATCATTAAATTGCAGTAACCTAAAAATTGTGTGATGATAGATTATCCTTCTGATGAAGAAAAATTACTATGGAAACCTTCTGTAGATTTTATTTCTAATACAAATATTCAAGATTATCTATTTTGGTTGGAAGAAAATTATAGTTACTCTTTTGAGGAATACAATGATTTGTGGGATTGGTCAGTTTCTGCTACCCAAGAGTTTTGGGAAAGTATAATGGAGTATTTTAGGGTTCTTTATGATGGAAGTTATACCAAGATTAAATCAGGTAATAACATGTATGATACTTCATGGTTCGAAGGGATTAAGTTGTCTTATGCAGAACATGTTTTTCGTAACTACAGCGATAATCAACCTGCAATTATCTATAAATCTGAATCAGGGGAACTACAAGAACTATCTTGGCAAGATTTAGTTTATAAAGTAGCATCTCTGCGTCAATTTATGGTTAGTAAAGGAGTTGTAAAAGGAGATAGAGTAGTTGCATATATATCGAATACAGTAGAAGCTAGCATTTCGTTTTTAGCTGTAAATTCTATAGGAGCTATATGGTCTAGCACATCACCTGATTTTGGTTTCGATTCTGTGGTTGATAGATTTACTCAAATAAAACCTAAACTACTTATTGCTTCTGAACAATATCAGTACAATGGGAATAAATATGATAGGTCTAAAGAGATCATAGGAATAAGTAATAGTATCCCAAGTATTGAATTTACTATTGTCGTAAGCGAAGAAAAATCAAAATGGGATAAAGATAAATCTTGTGTTTGGAGTGACATTGAATGTTTAGAAGCAGAAGAATTAGTTTTCGAAAGAGTTGAATTTTCTCACCCTATTTGGGTATTGTATTCATCGGGAACTACGGGTGCTCCCAAAGCAATTACCCATAGTGTAGGAGGTATATTGCTAGAGCATCTAAAATATTTAGGATTTCATAACGATGTAAAGAAAGGAGACCGATTTTTTTGGTACACAACCACAGGCTGGATGATGTGGAATTATATGCATGCATCTTTGTTACATGGCGCAACCATAGTTCTATACGACGGTAGCCCATCTTATCCTGATATTAATGTTTTATGGAATTTTATAGACGAAGCAAAAATTAATCATTTTGGAGTAGGCGCTAGTTTTATTACTGCAAACATGAAATCTCATACTTTCCCAGCTCGAAATTTGGATCTTAAATCATTAAAATCGATTGGTTCTACGGGTTCTACTCTTCCACCAGAAGCTTTCGAATGGATTTACAATAAAGTTAAAAATGATGTTTGGGTAGCATCTATAAGTGGTGGCACAGATGTTTGTAGCGCTTTTGTTGGGGGTAATCCTATAAAACCTGTTTTTAAGGGCGAAATACAGAGTATGGCTCTAGGCTGTGATTTGGGTATTTTTGACGAAGAAGGTAATGAAGTATTTGATTCTGTTGGAGAAATGGTTATTAAAAAAGCTATGCCTTCAATGCCAATATATTTTTGGGGCGATAAAGATTTTCAGATATATAAAAAAAGTTATTTTAAAACTTACGCTAATATTTGGCGTCATGGCGATTGGGCAAAATTGACTAACAATGATGGAGTTGTTATTTATGGTAGATCGGATTCTACTTTAAATAGAGGAGGTGTGCGTATTGGCACAAGCGAAATTTATAGGTCAATTGATACAATTACGGAAGTTAAAGATTCTTTGGTTTTAAGTTTAGAACAAAAATCAGGAGAAATGATTATGCCTCTTTTTGTGTCTCTGCACGATGGAGAAGAATTAAATGACATATTAATTCAGAAAATTAAGAATACTATCAAAAATAAATATTCACCACGTCATATCCCAGATAGTTTTCATTTAGTCAGCGAAATTCCTTATACTATAAGTGGCAAAAAAATGGAGACTCCTTTTAAGAAAATATTTATGGGACATGAACCTCAGAAAGTAATTAAGGTTGATTCTATGAGAAACCCCAAACTTTTAGCAGAATTTATATTTTTAAATAAAGAACTATTTGAAAAGTAAAACATAATTTATTGAAAACAAGAATATTTCATGTGTATTTTGCACCTTGTTCGTTTGTAGATTTCACCAGACAATATCATAAAGTTATACCATAAAAAAGAGGAGACAAACGTCTCCTCTTAAATATTATTTATTCTAATAACAATTCTTACTACTTTGTAAATTTAAAGCTTTGAGAATTATTAGATGTTGAAACTTTTAATATATAGTTTCCGCTATTAAGTTTAGCAATGTTAAGTACATTGTTTTGTAAATTACCTTTTGAACTCATCATTAATTTTCCGCTAATATTAAACACTTCAAAAGTCCCAATTTGGTTAATTGCACTTTTAAAAGTTAAATCGTTTCCAGCAGGAATTGGATATAATGAAACTGAGGCTTTTTTGAAAAGATCATTTGAAAGTGTTTCATATGCAGTCATCAAAGACCACTGTGAATATATATCATGATCAAACTCGGCACCTTGATCTGGAGTGTAATAATCTTTTTCTTTATCTCCATCAACATTTTTTGTGTACCCTCTAAAGTAAAATCTTATAATATCACCTTTTGTTACATCAGCAGCAGGGATAGAAAAAGAATATTTGTCATCATCAGCTTTATCATCAATTTCAATATCCACTCTTGCATCAAAAATTGTACTTGGAGTACCTTCATCGTCATCTAATACAGCTTGAGTCCACTCAGCATCAGTAAAATCGGAGTTAAGGGTATAATACAATTTAACACTCTTAAAAGTAGGATTTGTAGCATCATATTCATAAGTCACGTCAAAAGTGATGTCTGAACCTTCAACATTTCCAATAACTAAGTCTGAAAAGCCATTAACCTGAGCAAAACCATAAAATGATAGCAATGTCATAATTGCTAGGGAGAAAATTTTCTTCATAATAAAAAGTATTAAATAATTGTTTGATTAATTTTGTTTTTGCTAATGTACTTAAAGAATTAAATTATACAACGAAAAAATCTAATAATGTAAATTTAATGTAAATTAATTGTGATTTTTATGTAAAAGACAATTAAAGCCAGGGCAAAAGAGCATTTAACTTTTTTGATTGCCCCAAATTCCCTAAAGGGAGCAAAAAAGTCTATTTTTCAATGAATCACCCTCTAGGGTTGGGGCAAAATTCAT
>JADGDT010000099.1 GCA_016744755.1 Ichthyobacteriaceae bacterium
ATCTGAAATTCCAAAAGCCTTGAATACCTCCAGACCTTGATATTTTAGTTTCTCACAAAGGTCAGCTTCTTCAAAACCGTGTAATTGCACTACTTGTAAGTCAAACTTATGAACTTTAACCATAATTTCTTCTTCAGAAGCATTTACAAAAACACCAACTTTTTTTACATTTCTGTAATCGTGAATCTCAGGTAAGTCTTGAATATAACGTGGCGATTTAGCATAAAATATCATCCCCATATAATCAATTTTCAAACCGATTAAATCGTTGATGTTTTGCGTATCACGCATTCCGCAAACTTTTATTAACTTCTTCATTACTAATTATTGTTGAACTGATAAATTGTTTAACTGTTTAATTGTTGAGTTGTTTAATTGAAAATATTAAGTGCAAAAGTGTCTGTGAGCCATGAGCTGTCAGCTTTATGCTAACCCCTTTATAAACTCAATAGCACTCTCTCCAGGATTATCTGTTTTCATAAAGTTCTCACCTATCAGAAATCCTTTAAATCCGTATTTTTTTAACTCAATTATTTTTTCAACTTCCGATATTCCACTTTCCGAAACTTTCACACATCTACTTGGAATTTTATCTACCAACGAAATTGAATTTTGTATGCTAACTTCAAATGTTGCAAGATTCCTATTATTAACTCCAACAATATCAATATTATCATTTAACTTTTCTAATTCTTCTTCGTTATGTACTTCAAAAAGCACACTTAACCCCAATGACTTTGCAAGTGAAGAAAATTCTTCGATTTGTTGTTTACTCAATATTGAAGCTATCAATAAAATAACATCAGCGCCAAGGGCTTTAGATTCGTGAATTTGATATTCGTCAATAATAAAATCCTTTCTAAGCAAAGGTATTTGTAAAACTTTACGAGCTTTAATCAAATCTATACTTGTGCCTCCAAAAGAAGTGAAATCTGTGAGTACAGAAACTGCTGAAGCTCCTGCTTCTTGATATTTAGAAACTACATCTTCAACATCAGAAATACCGTTAATTATTCCTTTAGAAGGTGACTGTCTTTTAAATTCGCTAATTACTCCACTTTTATTTTCATCCAATAAAAACTCTTTCAAAGAATAAGGTGTTCTAGAATATGAAGACATCATTTTAAGAGAATCCAACGAAACTCTTAATTTTTGCTCCTCTACTTCTACCTTTTTGTATTCTACTATTTTATCTAAAATTGTCATTGTTTTTGTTTTTGTTATTTGCGTAGTTGCGTAGTTGTTTTTTTTTCTAGCCGATTATACGTTAACGACTACTTAGTGCATGCAGTAATGCCGGTTGCTGAGCGGAGCCGAAGCACTACTTTACAATCAAACTTAAAGCTCTTTTTGCTTTACCTCCAAATAACGAAGATTTAGCTAGCTCTAAACTCTCTTCCAAACTCTTGCCACTTATTGTTTTAATTGCATAAGCCGAATTTACTAAAACTACATTATTTTGAGCATCTGTCCCTTTTCCTTCTAAAATATTAATGAAAATTTCTCCTGCCGATGCAATAGTTTTTCCTCCGTAAATATCTGATTGAGATATTTTCTTAAATCCAATAGACTCAGGACTAACCAAACTATATTTCCCTTCGGTAAACAAATCAAAATCGCTTGTTAAAGAAATCTCATCGTAACCATCGGTACTGTGAACAATGCTATAATTAACATTTACACTCTTCAACATTTCAGAATATAACTCTCCAATTTCTTTACTGTAAACACCCAATAACTGATGTTTTGGTTTAGATGGATTAACAACTGGACCTAACAAATTAAATATTGTTCTTAATCCTAGTTCTTTTCTTACAGAGCCTACAGCTTTTAATGCAGGATGAAATAACGGTGCGTGTAAAAATGCAATATTTGCCTCATCAAGTTGTTTCTTCATAGCATCTACATTATTTGTAAACTTATATCCGAGATGTTCTAAAACATTTGAAGAACCACTTACCGATGAAGAACCATAATTCCCATGCTTTGTAACTTTATATCCAGCTCCAGCAACAATAAAAGATGAAAGAGTAGAAATATTAAAACTGTCTTTCCCATCGCCACCCGTTCCTACTAAATCAATAGTTTCAAAATCTCCTAGGTCAACTTTTAAACTTAAATATAATAGAGCTTCACGAAATCCAACAAACTCAGCAACAGTAAGCTGACGCATCAAAAAAACCGTTAAAAACGATACAAGTTGAGCATTGTTATATTTCTGATTTGATATATCTATTAATATACTTTTAGCTTCTGTAGAGCTAAGAGTTTCCTTGTTTATTAATCTGTTAAGTATTTGTTTCATTTTGTGTTTTATTTACTAAACAATAACCGCTTTTTGCTTTACCCCATTCCCTAAAGAATAACATCATTAAGATAAGTCTTTTTGTTTTGCCCCTTCCCTAAGGGGAGCAAAAGACCTAGACCAATATCGTGATATTCAATGATTTCTCCCTTTAGGGTTGGGGAGAAAAATCATTGAATCCAATATGTTTGTTCTTAACTTAACAGCACTTCCTTAAAGGGAGGCAAAAAGCTAATTCTTACAAAGAATGAAAATTTCTCACTCACTTAAAAGGTGATTTATTGAGAGTTTACTTTTTTGCCTCCCTTTAGGGCTAGGGTAAAACAAAAAAGTGAATCTAAATTAATTCCTCAAAAAATTCTCAATCATCTTTTCTCCTGCCTCAGTAAGTACTGATTCTGGATGAAATTGTACTCCAGCAACATCGTATTCTTTGTGGCGTAATCCCATTATCTCTCCTTCGGTATCTACGCAAGTTACTTTTAGCGAATCTGGTAATTTATCTTTAGATACTATCCACGAATGATAACGACCACCTTCAAATTCTTTTGGTACTTCTGAGAAAATCACATCGTCATCTAAAACTATCATCTTACTAGAAACTCCGTGATGTACTTCACTTAAATTTGTTAACTCTCCTCCAAAAACCTCAGCTATTGCTTGCTCGCCAAGGCAAACTCCAAACATAGATTTTGTAGGAGCGTATTTTCTTATCACATCTTTCAATATACCTGCTTCATCGGGAACACCTGGTCCTGGAGATAAAACTATTTTATCGTACTTTTCTATTTCTTCTAAAGAGATTTCATCATTTCTGAAAACATCAATCTTGTGTCCCAAAATCTTCTCGATAATGTGAACTAAATTATA
The DNA here is from genome assembly GCA_016744755.1 of Ichthyobacteriaceae bacterium. GTDB lineage: Bacteria > Bacteroidota > Bacteroidia > Flavobacteriales > JADGDT01 > JADGDT01. Next base: position 3,176 of record JADGDT010000099.1, read on the forward strand.
TGTAAATGAATCGTAATTATCTAAAACTAAAACCTTCATATTGTTGTTCTTTGTTTAATCGTTTAACTGTTTAGTTGATTAGCTAGTTACTCAGAGGTCAAATACTTTCAACATTGACTGTGAGCTGTGAACAGTGAGCTATTAGCTAAACCCTAAATATTTTCTGCCATCTCTACTGCTTTGTTTAAAGCGTAGAGTTTGTTGTTTACTTCTTGTAATTCGCTTTGCTCATCAGATTTATCAACAATTCCTGCGCCTGCTTGCGAATATAATATATTGTCTTTACTCACAAACGAACGTATGGCAATTGCTAGATTAACTTCGCCATCAAGTCCTATAAAACCAACTGCTCCACCATAAAAACCTCTATCTTGATTTTCATACTTATCTATCAACTGCATAGCTCTATATTTTGGAGCACCCGATAAAGTACCTGCGGGGAAAGTAGATTCTATAACTTTACGTGGGTTAACTTCAACATCACCATCAACAGTAGAAACTAAATGAATTACATGCGAAAAGTACTGTACTTCTTTAAACGTTTCTACAGTTACATTTTTACAGCTTCTACTTAAATCATTCCTAGCCAAATCTACCAACATTACATGCTCTGCATTTTCTTTGGGATCGTTAGATAATTTTACTGCCAATTCTTTATCCTCATCATCATTTCCTGTTCTTCGGAATGTTCCTGCAATAGGGTTTATAAGTGCTTTGCCGTTGGCAACTTTAATTTGTGCTTCGGGCGATGAACCCATCAGATGGAAATCTTCGTAATCGAAATAAAATAAATACGGCGATGGATTTATAGAGCGTAACGAACGGTAAACATTAAAGTCATCTCCATTAAATTTCTGCTGAAACTGACGAGATAAAACTATCTGGAAAACATCTCCTCTACGGCAATGCTGTTTACCCTTACGTATATTTTCAATGAATTGATCATCTGTAATATTTGACATCTCTTTACCTTCCAATGAAAATGGCATAGTAGAAAAGCCTTGAGAGTCTATCTGAGAAAGAAGTTTATCTAATTTAGAAACTTCTCCTTCTACTTGATTTTCAATCACAATCATCTCATTTTTAAAATGGTTGATTGCAATAATATTCTTGAAAAATGAAAATTGTATAGATGGAATCTCTGAACTAGAAGTCCTGTGGTTTTTTAATTTAATGGTATCAAAATACTGAATAGCATTATATGCAACATAACCATAAAATCCATTGAAACTTTTAACCGTATCGCCACCTTCAATATCTAAACTATCGCTAATATTCTCTAGCAACTCCGTGAAGTTTCTGTTTACCTCTAATTCTTTATTTTCAATTTTACTTGAGGCGTATTCTATGTTTGCCTTGTTGTCGTCAATTTTCAACGTAACTAATGGGTTCAAGCAAATAAAAGAGTAAGAATTCTCCTTTGAGTGATAATCAGAACTCTCTAGTAGCAATGCTTTAGGATAAATATCTCTAAGCTTTAGATATAAACTTACTGGAGTAGTTGTATCTGCTAATTTCGTTTTGAAATTCGTTTTTATTTTTAATGTGTCCATCTTTATTATTCTATTTTTTTGGCAATAAAAAACGGCAAGTCTGTGGGTGAAGACTAGCCGTATATTTATTAAATATTTTTATAGCGTGATTGTCCCACATATTGAGTTAATACAGGCCACCACCAATTATTTAATTTAGAATTTATCATTTTAATACTTTCAATTAGGTTCAATTTAATTAAAAAAAAACGGTCTGTTCAAGTTGAACAAACCGTTTATATATTATATATACACAAATACAGTAGCCAACCCTTAGAGTTTACTTTGCCACCACCATATTTTGTTAATTGTAATCATATTTTATGTTTTTTGATGGAGCAAATTAACAAAGAGTTTTTCTAATAGCCAAACGATTTACACCAAAAACTGATATTTGTTTAAAATTTATTATCAATAAGACAATACTAAATTTAGTGTGTAAGTATAAATGACAAAAAAACTTTAAAGCAAAAGTTTTATGGATAATAATTATCCATCAGTTTAACCTATAATTCACCACACACAAGACAACAATATCTATGTTATCAACTTTGGTTATATTGTACTTTTACTACAATACTCTTATCACCTCAACGCTTTATCCATAACTTTATCATATCTACTATTCATGCATACACTAATATCTGTTGTAATAAACTTACCTTTATAAAACAAACTAAATATTGTTGCAGGAGTTGGAGCAGATTGAGCTTCTTCCTTTGTTTTTAATTTAATGATTTTCAAAGGTATTTTTCTATTTTCAGCAGTTTCTAATAATGAATTCTTTGCATGAAATTCAGAAAATGGACAGCGATTAGAATAATAAACTACTATTCCTTCTTTTTCAATACATTCACCACTTCTCACAGATTTATTAAATAATGGGTTTATAGCTTTTTGGTTTATTTTCTTTACTAACAGGCTAAATCCACTTGAAATTTTATCTACTTCGATAAACCCTTGTTTTAGCAACCATTTTGTATCACTCATAAAATGAAACTTTTTAGTTCCAACAACTGTTACTAAACCGTTCTTTCCTTGTTTTTCAGCATCTTCCAATGCTGTTTTCAATAATTCTTTTCCATACCCGTTCTTTTTATATTTCCCAGATACCCAAAAACAATTAATGTTAAGGTAATTAGTAGCAGTTATAGGCAACCAAGCATTTTCAGCAGGACCATATTCAATAAAAACTTTAGCTCTTTTATCTATCCTCCTAAAAACATATCCATTATTAAACTCCTTTGTTAACCAATTTTTTTTAGCTTGGTAACTCTCAGTACATTTTTTATCAGAAATAGCACAACAAATATGTTCTTCTGAGATATTCTCTGTATTTAGTTCTATTAAATTCTCCATTTCTTTATTGTCTTAAATATTCCTTATAAATACAACTCATAAATATATAAACTTATACCCATTTTTTTTCTGCTATTTTATAATTCATTTTTTGTTTATCCACTCATAATACAAACTCACATTATAGATACTTGTTATTTTTTTGTCAATAAAAAATTACTCATATCGTCAACCATTTAAATATTACAACAACTTCAACAAAATTTTAACATTACTTTGCCACAATTTATTAAAAAGCTTTATTTACTTTGAAAAAGAAACAACAAAAAAATGGAATCGATAATTTCTTTAGAAAATATAGTTAGAAACTTCCCTCTAGGCAAGGAAGTTGTAAAGGTGTTAAGAGGTATTACTCTTGACATAAAAAAAGGAGAATACGTTGCCCTAATGGGACCATCGGGAAGTGGAAAATCTACACTAATGAATCTTCTAGGTTGCTTAGACACTCCAACTTCAGGTAGTTATTTGCTTAACGGGACAGATGTAAGTCACCTTAACGATAACGAACTTGCCGAAATTAGAAATAGAGAAATAGGTTTTGTCTTTCAAACATTCAACCTTTTACCCCGCTCTACAGCACTAGACAATGTTGCATTGCCAATGGTGTATGCCGGTAAACCCGAAAAAGAAAGAATAGCTAGGGCTGAAAAAGTTTTAAATGATGTTGGTTTAGCAGATAGGATGGATCACAAGCCAAACGAATTATCTGGTGGACAACGTCAGAGAGTTGCTGTAGGTAGAGCTTTGGTGAATAATCCTTCTATAATTCTAGCTGATGAGCCAACAGGAAACTTAGATTCTACAACTTCATTAGAAATAATGAATCTTTTTGATGAAATTCACACTCAAGGAAATACAGTAATTATTGTAACTCACGAAGAAGATATTGCCGCTCACGCACACAGAATCATCAGACTTAAAGATGGTGAAGTATATTCTGATGAAAGAAATAGATAAACTAAAAGGATTATGAGCACCTATACCAATGAGTAGACAGATCGCAAACCTTGTAATACCTGTAAAAACTCCTATTTATAATTAAACAAACGACACTCGTAGATCTTCGACACTACGAGGTATACAATCAATATTTTACCGAAAAATAATATTATCGTAAATAAACACCTAAAAACTTGACAACCCCTATATTGAGATTGTATATTTGTCGGCTGTAAAAAAATTACAAACAATTTAAAGTCTAACATTTATTAGACTTATACCTAAGGGATTAATTAAACTTAATTGAATGAAGCTTTCAAACTTTAATTTTGAGTTACCTGAAGAGTTATTAGCTGAGTATCCATCGGAACACAGAGATGAAGCTAAGTTAATGGTACTTCACCGTGACACTAAAAAAATTGAACACCGACAATTCAAAGATTTAATAGAATATTTTGACGAAGGTGATTTAATGATTCTTAATAACACCAAAGTTTTCCCTGCGAGAATGTTTGGTAACAAAGAAAAAACTGGAGCTCGTATTGAAGTTTTTTTATTGAGAGAACTTAATGCCGAGCAACGTCTTTGGGATGTTTTGGTAGATCCAGCTCGTAAAATACGTATAGGAAACAAGCTTTATTTTGGAGAAGACGATAGTCTTATTGCAGAAGTAATCGACAATACAACATCTAGAGGTAGAACTTTACGTTTCCTTTACGATGGTAGTTACGAAGAGTTCAGAGCAAAACTTAACATGTTGGGTCAAACTCCACTTCCAAAATACATAAAAAGAGATTTGGAAGAGTCTGACAACGAGAGATACCAAACAATATATGCAAAAGAAGAAGGCGCTGTTGCTGCTCCTACTGCTGGGCTACATTTCTCTAAGCACTTAATGAAACGTCTTGAAATTAAAGGTATTGACTTCACGGAAATTACTTTACATATTGGATTAGGTACTTTTAACCCTGTAGAGGTTGAAGATTTATCTAAGCACAAGATGGATTCAGAAAAAGCTAAAATTAAAATAGAAACGGCTTCTAAAGTTAACGATACAAAGAAAAGGAAAAAGCGTGTATGTGCTGTAGGTACTACTGCCATGCGAGCTATTGAAAGTGCTGTATCATCCGCAGGCGAGCTCAACGAATACGAAGGGTGGACAAATAAATTTATTTTTCCTCCTTACAAATTCAGTATTGCAAACTGTATGATTACTAATTTTCACACACCTAAATCTACATTAATGATGATGATAGCGGCATTTGCAGGTTATGATTTCATGATGGAGGCCTACAAAGAAGCTGTGAAAGAAGGATACAAATTTTACTCTTACGGAGATGCAATGTTAATTATTGACTAATTATCAATAACAAAATATATTTTAAACTCGAATGGCTTTGGTCGTTCGAGTTTTTTTGTTGCATAATGTTTTCTTTCTTTTGGCGATAAATCTCACTATTCACTACTTCACTCCCAAAAACTCCTTCTCTCCTCTTAGTACTTTTGTAAAAGAAGAGCGTTCTGCCATCAACTCCTTTTCTAGAAACTTATATGCAGCTTCATAGTCCATATCCTCGGAGCAAGTAAATAAGTCAACTGCAGCATAGTTGTGCTCTGGCCAAGTGTGTATTGCAAAATGACTTTCTTCTACAACAATAACGCCAGTAACACCTTGAGGTGAAAAATTGTGAAACACGGATTTCACAACAGTTGCATTGGCTACATCCGCAGCCTTAAGCATTATTTCTTCGAGTAATACCGAATTATCAATCAATTCTTTATTACAGTTATATAATTCAATTAATATATGTTCTCCAAGTGAAATCATCCTCAAAATTTATTTCAACAAATATTGTAAAAATCTATGATTTTACCTTTCCTTATCAGGTATTTTATTAGTTTTATGAACCTTAATAGAATAAAAAAACGAATTCAATACAAAATGGAAAATAATTTCACAGATAAAGAGCAATTGCTAAAAGGCTTATTCGAGAAATGGTCTGGCGAAGATGCTGTTACAATAAATAAACTACCCCAATCTGGCTCTAGTCGTGAGTATTTCAGGATAAAAAGTAACGATAAATGTGCAATAGGTGTTTTCAACAACGATTACAAAGAGAACGTCGCTTTTATTGAATTCAGTAAACATTTCAAAAAACAAGGACTAAAAGTTCCAGAAATTTATAACGAAAACCTAAAATACAATATCTACCTTCAAGAAGATTTAGGGTATGAAACACTATTTTCAATTTTAGAAAAGAACAGGAATAAAGAAGATTATACAGAAATATTATCAAAACAAACAATTAGAGTTGTAAAAGAATTACCGAAATTTCAGTTTAAAGCTCATCAAGGTTTAGATTACTCCAATGCCTACCCTCGCGAAGCTTTCGACAAACAATCAATGCAATGGGATTTGAGTTATTTTAAATACTATTTTCTAAAACTTGCAGGTATTAGTTTCGATGAGCAAAAGCTTGAAAACGATTTTCAAACTTTTATGGAATATCTAAATAATGTTGATTCTGACTTCTTCTTATTCAGAGATTTCCAAACTAGAAACATCATGATTAAAGATGATCAACCTTGGTTTATTGATTATCAAGGTGGTAGAAAAGGTGCATTGCAATACGATTTAGCTTCATTTTTATATGATTCTAAAGCTAATATTCCACAGTATTTAAGAGAAGAATTATTAGATATTTACATAGAAAGCGCAAAAGATTATTTTGAAATTGATGCTGAAAAATTTAAAAAACAATTCTATCCATTTGTGCTAATCAGAATAATGCAAGCAATGGGAGCTTATGGGTTCAGAGGGTTTTACGAAAAGAAAACTCACTTCCTTAAGAGTATTCCTTTTGCAATAAACAATTTAACTTGGATACTAGACAATATTGAATTTGATGTTAAAATACCACATTTATTAGAGGCATTGCGCAATATTACTAAATCAGAAAAACTAATTAACATTGCTAAAACTAGTGTTCTTAGTGTTGGAATAAATTCGTTTTCTTACAAGAAAGGAATTCCACAAGATACTTCTGGTAACGGTGGTGGTTTTGTGTTTGATTGCCGTTGGATACACAATCCTGGCAGGTACGAACCTTACAAAAAGCTCAACGGAAGAGATCAACCTGTGATAGATTTCCTAGACAAAGAAATTGATATGGAAATACATTTAAACTCTGTTTACACTCTTGTAGATAGAGCAGTAGAAAGATTTATAGATAGAGATTTTACTCATCTTATGGTTAATTTTGGATGTACTGGTGGTCAGCACAGATCGGTTTATAGTGCCGAACATTTAGCTAAACACCTAAAAGAAAAATTTAATATAAAAGTTAGAGTAAACCATATTGAACAGAATATTTTGATTGAGGATTATAAAATTTAATTAAGCTGAAAGTTCAAAGTTGAAAGCTCAAAGCTCAAAAGCAAATAGTCCAATTACTTACTATATAGAAAATGAACAATACAAAACAAGCTATAATTTTTGCTGCAGGATTAGGTACAAGGCTGAAACCACTTACCGATAGTATTCCGAAAGTGTTGGTAGAAGTAGATGGTGTTCCAATGCTTGAAAGAATTATATTAAAGTTGATTTCACATTCTTTCAAAAAAATAGTAATCAACACCCACTACTTTGCAGAACAGGTTGAGGAATTTATTAACTCTAAAAACTTCGATGCTGAGATAATTATTTCTTATGAAAAAGAAATACTAGAAACTGGTGGTGGATTGGTATTTGCTAGAAAGTATTTTGATGAAGGAAATATTCTAATTTACAACGGAGACATACTCACTGATATTGATATCTCTGAACTTTGGAACGAACACATCAATAATAAATCCATTGCTACTCTAGCCTCTTTCCCTCGAAAATCGTCAAGAGAGTTTTTATGGAATAATGAAAATGAACTTTGTGGTTGGAGAAACCTAGATACAGGCGAATACAAATGGAGCAAAGAAACTAACAATTTTAAAGGACAACCCTTTGCTGCAATTCACATTGTTAGTACAGAAATTTTCAATTACCTACCTACCAAAGGTAAATTTTCGTTGACTCCTGTTTACTTAGAAATAGCTAAAAATAAAATCTTGAAAAAATGGCACGCCACAAATTCGTATTGGTTCGACATAGGTTCAATCAATAAATTAGAAGGTGCAAACAATTTTTTCAGTAGTAATGAAATTTAAAAAATGAAACAAGAATATATAAAAGTTGACGATACAAAATTAGAATTATCTGAATTGATGGTTCCTGCAAATTCAAATTTTTCAGGAAAAGTACACGGAGGCTTTATTCTTTCTCTTATGGATAAAATTGCATTTGCTTGTGCTTCAAAATTTTCTAAAAAATATTGCATCACTGCCTCTGTAGATAAAGTAGATTTCCTAAATCCTGTTGAAGTTGGTGATTTACTAATCTTAAAAGCAAAAATAAATTACACTGGTAATTCATCAATGGTGGTTGGAATACGTGTAGATTCTCAAAATATTAAAACAGGTGAAATTAAACATTGCAACTCTTCTTATTTTACAATGGTTGCTAGAGAAGATAACAAATCGGCTAAAGTACCAGGATTACTTCTTGAAAATGAAAAAGATATAAGACGTTTTATCCAAGCAATGGAGGGAAAAACGAGAAGTAAGCAATTTAGTTCAATTTTTAAAGATAAAAATATTGATTTCACATCACCACAATACCTGAAAATGTTAGAAAATCAAAATACTAAACTGAATTTGTAAGTAGATAAAACATCCTATAATCATGTGTTTTTGACTAAGTAAAAATTAAAAATGAGTAACGTTAATTCTTAATTAAATCATTTATTAATTACCTTAATATAAGTGAAATATTAATTTATTTTTTAATAACTTTATAACAACCCTATCTAAACCGTTGTTTTTAAGTGATTTATATTATTAATTTATTTAAATCTAGTTATTATGAGAAATTTACTTATAATTTTATTGAGTGTTGGCTTATTATCATCCTGTAACAAAGATGATTCAGAATTTGTTTCAAATACATTGGGAGGAAGTACAGACCTTGCAATGAATGAAGTAGGTAATAAATTTAGTTCTTCAACTATGATTAATGGAATAAGTTACAATACAAATGGTCAAGTGGAGGTAACTAAGAATGAAGGTGGTGTGATTACATTACATATCAATTCCAATCTTCCTGAATATTTATCTAGTTTTTTCCCTAGTAGGGTTAAAGATGCGAATGGCAATCTTGACACTGAAGTAAAATTAAAGAACACTTCCGAAGGAGTTTTAGACTATACCAACATGGATGAAAAACCACTTTTAGTAGCAAAGTATGATGCAAAAGTTGGTGATAAGTACAATCTTAAAAAAAGTGATGGTAATAGCATTACTAGAACAGTTACAAAACACTCTACAGATGATGATTTTGAATGGAAAGGTGGACGTTATTATTTACTAAAAACAGTAACTGTAGAACAAGATGAC
>JADGDT010000100.1 GCA_016744755.1 Ichthyobacteriaceae bacterium
CATTTTCATAACACGAACAGGAAAAGTCACCTCTTGCATATTATAACCTTCGTAGTAGTGAAATCTACCTTTCATAGCAATCACCTTCTTTCCTCCTAGTGTTCCTAAATATAAAGCTCCTGAATGCCCTTCAACAGTAGACACTGGGAAGTTTGGAATATCTTCGTAAGGTAAAATCAAATCAGAGTCCATATCATCAGCAAGTTGACCTAAGCCACTTCCTAAAATAACACCAAACTCTGCTTGCTCACCCCACTTTGAATTAATGAAATCAGCTGTTTCTTTTATTTTGCTTAACATAATCTGTAATTTTTTTATCAAATTTGGCTTTGTTGCCATTTAGAAAATCAACAGAAATTGGAAGGTACATTAAATTACTTTTATGAATTGAAGTTGTGCTTAAACGCACATAATCTTTCTCTGTAGTAAGCACCACCTTTTTCCCAGATCCAAGACTAGCAAAGTCTGAATCAATTTTCAATACATCATCATTTGTAAAATTATGATGGTCGGCAAATTTAAGATGCTTAAAAGTTATATCATAACTTTTAAGGTGCTTTATTAAAGGTTGAGGATTTGCTATACCTGTAACTAATAATACTTTATACTCCAATAAATCATCAAAATCTAAAATTTTATCCCATCCGAACACAATACTTCCATAAACTGTTTTGGAGAAAAATAATTGCTGATTTTCACCTATTGTTAATTTATTGTTTATTTCAGAAACCTTTTTAATAGATAATTGTTCGGGACACTTAGTTACAACAATTACATCTGCTCTAGATTTTCCTCCTGTAAACTCCCTTAATCTTCCAGTTGGGAACACCCAATCATCGGAAAATAAATCGTTAAAAGGAGTAAGTAATATTTGAAAACCTGGTTTTATTCTTCGGTGTTGAAAAGCATCATCCAACAATATTAAATCAGGTGTTTTATCTGCAGAAAGAATTTCATTGACCCCCTCAACCCTATTGGCATCTACTGCAACACAAATTTTAGGAAATTTTTGATGAAACTGCATAGGTTCATCTCCTATATCTTGAGCATTTGTTAAACCATCAGCCATAAAAAAGCCTTTCGTTTTCCTCCCATAGCCACGAGATAATGTTGCTAATTTATTATCGTTATTAAGAAGCCTTATTAGATATTCTATGTGAGGAGTTTTCCCTGTACCTCCCATACTTAGATTACCAACAGATATTATTGGCACATCAAATTCAGTAACTTTAAACCAACCAAAATCATATAATTTATTCCTGAAATAAGTAATCAATCCATATAAAATAGAAATAGGAAACAGTAAGATTCTAAGAATACTCATTGATTACAAATTGGTTAGACAGTGTACTAAAATATAGTTAGTTTTTATATTGTGAATATATCAAATCTTTTTTTACCTTTTACATCATTTAAAAAAAATCTCATTATCTTGTATTTGCTTTTAAATCAAACAATTACAAGTTACTTATATTGTATATATTAAAAATAATGTAATACTTTTCCGCCTACAGATTATGCAAATAAAAAAGGTAATAGAATATTTAGAAGAACTATCTCCCACTCATTATGCTGAGAGTTATGATAATGTTGGCCTACTTGTAGGTGATGCTAATTCAGATTTAACAGGTGTTTTAATAACTCACGATACACTACCAGATGTAGTAGATGAAGCTATAGAAAAAGGACTTAATATGATAGTGAGTTTTCATCCTATTATTTTTTCGGGGTTAAAAAAAATAACTGGTAAGAGCTACATAGAAAAGACTGTAATAAAAGCAATAAAAAATGACATTGCCATTTATGCCATACATACGGCGCTTGATGTATCGTGGCAAGGAGTAAACGATATTGTACTGAAAAAACTTGGAGCTATAAATAAGCAAATACTATTGCCTAAAGAAAAAACAATAAAGAAACTGACTACTTATGTTCCAATAAATAAAGCCAATGCTGTACGAAATGCGTTATTCAATGCAGGTGCAGGAAGTATAGGTAACTATAGCAATTGTAGTTTCAACGTAAATGGTGATGGTACTTATGAAGGAAACGAAGAATCTAACCCTGTAATTGGTAAGAAGGGAACACTACATACAGAGAGGGAAACAAACATTAATATTACTTTTCCCTCGCATCTAGAAAATAAAATTTTAAAAACTCTTTTTGAAGTTCATCCCTACGAGGAAGTTGCTTATGAAGTAACTACTTTAGACAACTCTAATCAACATATTGGACTAGGAATGACTGGTGAACTAGAAAAAGCTATGTCTGAAACTGATTTTTTAGAATTACTGAAAGACAAGTTACCTACAAAATGTATTAGACACAGTAAATTATTAGGGAGAGAAATTAAGAAAATAGCTATACTTGGAGGCTCAGGTAGCTTTGCCACAAAAGCAGCAATATCAAGTGGTTCAGACATTTTTATTTCTGCCGATTTTAAATATCACGATTTTTACCAAGCGGAAAGTAAGATTATAATAGCAGATATTGGACACTACGAAAGTGAACAATTCACAAAAACCATTTTGTTTGAATATCTTAGCAAAAAAATTACTAAATTTGCAGTCGATTTATCAGAATTTAATACGAATCCAATCAATTATTTGTAAATGGGAAACGATAAGGAAATCACAGTAGAAGAAAAGTTAAGAGCTTTATATAATCTACAATTAGTTGATTCAAGAATCGATAAAATCCGCGATGTACGTGGCGAACTTCCTCTAGAAGTTGAAGACTTAGAAGATGAAGTTGAAGGTCTTGACACACGTCTTCAGAAATTAAAAACTGAAATAGTTGAGCTAGAAGAAAACATCAAAGAGAAGAAAAACTCTATTGAAGAATCTAGCAAGCTTATCGAAAAATACGAAAGTCAGCAGAAGAACGTACGTAACAACCGTGAGTACGATTCACTTTCTAAGGAAATTGAGTTCCAAGGACTAGAAAAGGAACTTTCGGAAAAGAGAATTGGCGAAGCAAAAACCAAAATTATACAGGTTAAACGTACAATTGAATCTTCTACATTAAAATTAGAAACTAGAAAAACTCACCTTTCTCACAAGAAAGATGAGCTTGAAGGTATACTAGCTGAAACTCAAAGAGAAGAAGATGCATTGATTGCAAAATCTGAAGAGCTATCAAACACTATTGACGACAGATTACTTGCCGCATACAAACGTATTCGTACTAATGTAAGAAACGGACTGGCAGTAGTTAGTATAGAGCGTGGAGCATCTGGGGGTTCATTCTTCACTATTCCTCCTCAACGTCAATTAGAAATTGCTACTCGTAAAAAAATCATTATAGATGAGCATAGTGGTAGAATTTTAATCGACCCAGCTTTAGCTGAAGAAGAAAAAGAAAAAATGGAAAAAGAGTTTACTTCAATCTAATAAGTAAATAAGTATTTCATAAAAATACACTAAAGCTGTCAATTATATTGGCAGCTTTTTTATTTTTGTTTTCTAAACACTCAAATATTGAAATATTTAAAACTAGCCACTCTACTTGTATTAACTCTGAATACTAATTTGTATTCTCAGGAAATTTGGAATAGTAAATACGAACAGGCATACGAGGAGGTTCTAAAACTTAACTTCTCTACTTCCAATTCTATCTTATCAAATTCTACTGAAAAATTTGAAGCTACCGAAGCATACATTAAATCGAGTAACTATTTCATAAATGTGATGTTAAACAACTACAATGATGATGTACTTGAAAATGATTCTATTTCATATTATCTCGACATTGTTAATTCTTCAGATATAGATTCTCCTTGGATAAACTACTTTCAAGTAGAAATGCTTACTATGAGCTCGCTAATCAATGTTAGACTAGACAACAAAATGGCCAGTGCTTACAACATTTATAAAGCGAGTAAAATAACCAAATCTACAATTAAAAAATACTCAGGATTTGCACCCATGAAAACTTTACACGGGTTTCAGTTATGCACTTTTAGTCAGATACCCGACAACTACAAATCTATAGCTAGTTTATTTGGCATAGAAGGAAATTACCAACAAGGCATTACAGAAATAGAAAATTCAATTGAAAATATTGGAGTGGGAATTATCAAAGATAAATCTAAGTTTATTTCTGTTTTCTCTAAAAAAGAATTCGGAAAAATTGATAGTATACGTATTTCTAGTTCCATAAATAGTTACAAACTTTACCCCGTAATGATTTATTACGAAGCCTACCTTTTGTATAAAGATGCTAAAATATCTGAAACTAAAAATCTACTTGCAGATACCGAGAATACTTGGCAAAACAAATTCAACTACCTAAATTATTTCGCAGGTAAAATGCTGATTTTTAGCATTGATTATTCAGCTAAAAAATATTTTTATAAGTTCTTAGAAAATACAAAAACTGATAATTTCAAACAATCAACCTACAGGTATTTGGCATACTTAGAACTTCTGGAAAGCAATACTGAGAAGTATAATAAATTTGTAGAAACTATAAAATCGAATGATTTTACTTTTCAAAGCGAAAGTGACAAATCGGCAATTAACGAGGTATCTAGTATAACTAATCCTAAGCTAATAAAATCTCAGCTACTTTTTGATGGAGGATATTATTCTATTGCTAGAGAAGAGCTTTTAAGCAGTCCTAAAACCGAAATATGTCATAGCGAAAGTGATTTTATTATCTACTACTATAGACTAGGTAGTATTCGCTACAAACTTAACGAAACTGATTTAGCAATTGATAATTTTGAAAAGTGTACTAAGTTCAATTTCAATAATAAATTTCACTACCAAGCAAATGCATATTTGCATTTAGGAGAGCTTTACCTTACCCTAGGAGACAAAGAAAAATCAAAGCAGAATCTATATAAGTGTTTAGAATTAAATGGATTCCCTTATTCTTATGGCATACATGGCAAGGCAAAAAAAGTATTAGAAAACATTAACTAGCTAGTAATTACTTTTTCACAGCTCGAATAGAATACACCAAAGGTATTTTGTTCTCAATCCCCTTCACCATAAATCTATTTTTAGAAACCTCAACACCATTTTGAAATATAGGATAAGGAGAAAAATTGTACTCATTTAAAAACGCTATTTCCAACCCATTCTTAATCAATGCATTCACTACTTCGCTGAGTCCGTGATTCCAATTATAATCCCTAAGCGAAACCTCAACACTTTCGTCTCCGTAAGTACTTGTAGAATCGTCAATTATTATTTCTGAATTTAGGTAAGGATATTCTAAAAATTCAAACTTACTATCGAAAGTCCAAACTATTGGATGAAATTCTGCAATGTAAAAAGCCCCTCCAGATTTTAGAAAATGTGAAACAATCTCTGCCCATTTATCTAAGTCTGGCAACCAACCCAAAACACCGAATGAAGCATAAACAATATCGAACTCTCCTGTTAAATTATCTTTTAAATCGTAAACATTAGAAACAATAAATTCAGCTTCAATTCCTGATTTCTCTTTAAGTAAATTTGCGTATTCAATTCCCTTATCCGATAAATCTACCCCCGTAGCCTTTGCCCCCATTCTAGCAAACGATAAAGTATCTTGTCCGAAATGACATTGTAAATGAAGCAGAGATTTGCCTTTTACGCTCCCAAGTTCTCCAAGCTCAATTTCAGTTAACGAAGTATTCCCTTCTAAAAATGATTTGTTATCATAAAAATCCGAATCAAAATGTATTTCAGAACGCTTGTTCCACGATTCTCTATTCCCTTCGAATGCTTCTTTAAGATTATCCATAAGTATTTTGTAAAAAGTTAGTACAAAGTAATAAATCTTTATCAAAGTATAAGCAATGTATTTCACCTTGTAAATGCTTCAATAAAATTGTTACTACTAATTAAAATAGCCCCATTATTTTAGTGCCTTAGATCTTATAAAAGAAATCGAAATAAGAACTGTTGATGTAACACAACAGTACATACTACCTTTACGAGAGGGAGGGTCAATGCCTGCAATAGTAAAAGCAAACGATGACTTCCTTTATGTATTGAAATTTAGAGGAGCAAGACAAGGCAAAAAAGCATTAATAGCCGAACTTATTGGAGGAGAATTAGCTAGAGAAATTGGATTAAAAGTTCCTTAATTAGTTTTTATGAATTTAGATGATTCGTTTAGTAAAACTGAGCCTGATAAAGGAATTCAAGGTCTATTAAAATTTAGTGTAAGACTAAATCTAGGGCTACACTACCTATCTGAATCTATAACTTATGATCCATTAGTATCTTTTGCAAAATAGTTAGAAGCATCAAAAGTTATTCTATTAGATAGTATAATTAGTAATATTGATAGAACAGATAAAAATACAAACCTATTGAATTGGCATAAGGAGTTATGGCTGATTGATCACGGAGCAATTATTAGAGTAATCCCTAGGGTTGAACGTGAAGAATTCTTTAATGTTGGTGTTATTATTTTCTCGAAAAGAAAAAATTCCTTGAGGTAAAAATATCACATTGATAAATCTAAACTCGAAGCATTTTCAAACGAATTAGATTTAGAGTTATTAAACAATTACCTCGAAACACGGTCTTCTGTTTGTGAGGGTAACTCTAATTATGGAAAATTGGAGGTTTTGAATTATCGGATAGATTTAGATGGTTGACAGCAACTAGGAGTACAATTATCCAAAGTTCTAAAGCTCATTCAGGGTTATGTACTAATCCAGAATAAGCACTTATAGATATTTTAAATAAGTATATACTGTAATTAACTTCATAAATAACCTTTATTTGTAGAGAATTACAAAAAGTAATTATTAGAATATAAATAACCCTTTTTTCTTTTAATACAAAGGCATTAACTAAAAGGAAAATATTGAATAAAACAATATGAGTAACAAAAAGACAGTAGTAATTGTTGGAGGAGGATTTGCAGGATTGCAATTGATAAAGAGCATTGGGAATACTGACCTTTACAATGTTATTTTGGTAGATACTAATAACTATAATTTTTTCCCGCCTTTAATATATCAAGTTGCTGCCGGTTTCATGGAACCTTCTGCAATAAGCTATCCTTTCAGGAAAATATTGCGAAGTAGCAAGAATGCACGTTTCAGATTAGGTGCTTTAGAAAGAGTTATAACTTCAGAAAATAAAATTATATTGAGTAATGGAGAGCTCAAATATGACATTTTAGTTATGGCTACTGGGGTTGAGACAAACTATTTCGGGAATAAAAATATTGAAGAGAAAAGCTTGCCAATGAAAACTATTAGTGATGCTCTATCTTTAAGAAATGTGATTTTTACAAGATTAGAAAGAGCTACTAGATTAAAAACAAGAGAAGAAAGAAAGAAAGAAGCTTTTAACATTCGTAATTGCTGGAGCTGGACCTACAGGAGTTGAATTATCTGGACTGTTTTCAGAAATGAACCTTCATGTTATAATGAAGGATTACCCAGAACTAAACGATGAGGATTTAGGTGGGATATATTTGATAGATGGACAAAGTACCGTATTAGCTCCTATGTCGGATAGCTCTCAGAAATACACTCACAAAAAACTTATAGAATTAAATGTTAACATAAAACTTAACACACTTGTAAAAGATTTTAAAGACGATATTGTTCTTCTCTCGGATGGAAGCGAAATACCTACTAAAAATCTAATATGGGCGGCGGGAATTACTGCTAAAATATTTGATGGATTCAACAAAGAGTGTTACGGGCCTGGAAGAAGGTTTAAAACAAACTCTCACAACTTAGTTGAAGGCTATGACAATATTTATGCTTTAGGAGATTGTGCTATAATGATGGAGGATAAAGACTATCCTAATGGGCACCCTCAACAAGCACAAGGTGCTATTCAACAAGCTGATAATCTTGGAAAAAACTTAAAGTTAGACAGTGACAATTGGAAAGATTTTAAATATATAGACAAAGGATCATTAGCGATAATTGGGAGGAATAAAGCAGTTCTTGACACTCCTGGACAAAAATTTAGTTTAAACGGTTTTATGGCTTGGGTAATCTGGATTTTTGTACACATTATGTCATTAGTAAACTTCAGAAACAGACTTAGAGCTGTGTATGATTGGCTTGGATATTACATCTATAAAGATCAATCATTCAGAATGATAATAAAACCTAGAGAAAGGAATAATAATTAATTAAAGAAAATACTGAGTTTTAATAATCACTGCTTTTTCAATAATTACACACCCCACTTCTAAAGCCTTACTGCTAGAAAAGGAAGTAGTGAAATCATTGAAAAATTCTCAATTTTATATTTTTTGACTCCTTTTTAGAGATATTACAAAAAACGTAAAATTGAGATGTTTATTAGAACTCAGCCTTTTAACATAAATCAATTGGAATACTACTTGAAACATTCCGAGATTTTATGTGCTTCGCTGAGTATTTTCTTGAATTTTCGAGGATTAATATTACTGCGAATCAATAGTTCTTTATTTATTTCTTTACAAAGTACAGCTCCTTGCTCCAGTATATTTTTTTTATCCTTTAGAGTAAGGCTTTTCAAACTAGTTAGAGGATGTAGCCCCGACTCATCAATCATATTTTTTAAACTATTTCCTTTGGGATAATCCCACGATAAAAGTTTTAAACCACTGCACTTACCAAACACTTCGGCATCTTCGGTGAAACGAGTATTAGTAACAAGCCATCCTTCAAACTCTCTACCCTTCAATTTACCTTCACTATTCCATTGTGTATAAATATCGTTAAATCTAGATTTTATGTACATGGGTGTTTTTACATCACTTTTACCCTTGCCCTGATGATGGTATTTACACTCAACAACAATTAATTTCTCGCTATTCTCTGCAACAACATCAACTTCGTGTGTAACACATTTCCCATTAATTATCTGCCCAGTTGTAGTTTCGAAACCTAAATGATTTATCAATGCTCCCACAAACTTTTCGAAAGGGAATCCCGTAGGACCTAATTCCATAATTGCATTTTTCAACCTGTAACGACCAGCTGATCTGTGCGATAGTTTTACTAAAATAGAATATGCTTTTTTATAAACTTTATGAGTAGACATTCCATCGTGAGCGTACAAATACAATTCTTCAACAACCTTACCTATCATACTAGGCTCTGCTCCCGAAGCCTCTAAAGACAATCTCAATTTAGATTCATCAAACAAAACTTTATCTCCCGACTTCTTTGTAATAATAAACTGTTTCATATTCTTATATTTTCTCCTTTACTATTCTAGATTAAAACTACAAAAAAAATTGTGCAAGAGTGATGACTTTGACGAGCTAATATCACCTCATAATTAAGACATCAGCTTATTGGAGTTTTTTTTTAAAACAAAACTTAGTCCAACCCATTACTTCCTTTTATTTAACCACGAAGAGCCCTAAGTTAAGCACTAAGTACTCAAAGGAAATTCTTTGTGTTCCTTTGTGTAATCCTTTGAATTTCTTTGTGGTTAATTATCAACCGTCATTGGAGTCTTTAATAAAAACCACCTTTAAAAAAGAATAATTTCAGAAATATAAAAACTTAGAAAAAGCAATAATGATGTACTTTCCATAAATATAGTATAATAATATTTAGGTTTGTTAGATCTAGAAAACATAACAAGCAACGAAGTAAATAAAAGAGTAATAAGAATGAATATCAAAGCCTCTACTCCTGCTTTTCCCAACCATACATAGTAAGCAAAATTAAAACCAAGTAGAGCGTAAGAAAGTATTTTTGCCTTAGCAATCCCAAATTCCTGAGGGATAGTTTTCATCTTTGGAGGATCTGTTTTAACATCTCTCACATCAAAAGGGATTGTAATTGCAACTACAAAAAACGACCTTACCATAGTTTCAATCACAACTAAAGAATCAACATCAACACCTTCGTTCATCAATGGCAAAACAACAGTTACTAAACCCCACGAAACACCTATCAAAAATATCTTTAAGTAAGGAAACTCTCTTAGAGTAGTACTTCCTTTAGCTTCGCTAACTATTTCTACAGGATATAAAAATGAAACTAAAGCTACAGGAATCAACCCTAAAATTATAATTGGTTTTAAATGATATAAAAAATAAGGCAATACCAATGTTGACATCAGAAATATAAACTTGCTAACTTTCAAATCTTTTGAAAACAACAAGGATTTAAATCCTTTTACACGTCCAGCAGAAAACAAAATAGAGAACGAATAGACTAACAGTGTAGAAACAAATGAAAAAAGAGCAAAAAAATCAACATTGATATGGTGTAGCAAACCCGTTAGTTTTACTAAACTCCACACACCTAGACCCACAAATAAATTGTTTTCTACTAATATTGATTGAATTCTTTTTTTCATAACAACTCAGCAAATATAGAAAGAATATGTTCTAAATATTATCCAGATGATAGTAACTATCTATAACCAAAACTAAAAGAATGATAAAGCACCTATTACACATTGTCAAATATATCGGTTTTTACTTTTTATTTTCCTAAATTCGCATCGCATAAATTATAATCTATCATAACAACACAACTATATATAATGAGAACTGAAAAATTTTTATATCGTCATATAGGTGCAATGAACCAAGATGTGACAAAAATGCTAGAGTCAATTGGCGTTGATTCTTTAGATGATTTAATCGAGGAAACAATTCCTGACGATATTCTTCTTCCTAAAAAACTTAACCTTCCCGAACCTTTATCTGAAGCAGAATACATGACTCACATAAAGGAGTTGGCAGGAAAAAATCAAATTTTCAAAACATATATTGGACTAGGATATAATGCATCTGTTTTACCAGGTGTTATTCAACGTAATATTTTCGAAAATCCGGGTTGGTATACTGCCTATACTCCTTACCAGGCCGAGATAGCACAAGGTAGATTGGAAGCTCTTTTGAATTTCCAGACTATGATAACTGACCTTACAGGTATGGAAATTGCTAACTCTTCATTACTTGACGAATCTACTGCAGCTGCGGAGGCTATGGGTATGTTATTGAACTCTCGTACTAGGCCTAAGAAAAAAGCAAACGCTAATAAATTCTTTGTTTCTACCGAAGTTTTACCACAAACTGCAGATGTACTTAAAACTCGTTCTACTCCACTAGGTATAGAATTAGTTTTCGGCAACCACAAAGATTTCGAATTTACCGATGATTTCTTTGGAGCAATAGTACAATATCCTGCCAAGAACGGTGAAGTATTTGAATATGCCGATTTTGTAAAAAAAGCAAATACTAAAGATGTAAAAGTAGCTGTTGCTGCCGACTTACTTTCTTTAGTTCTACTTACACCTCCTGCCGAATGGGGAGCTGATGTAGTTATTGGAGCCACTCAACGTTTCGGACTTCCACTAGGATATGGAGGCCCACACGCAGGTTTCTTTGCTACAAAAGATGAATATAAACGTAATATTCCAGGACGTATTATTGGTATCTCTAAAGATGCCGATGGGAACCCTGCTCTACGTATGGCTCTGCAAACTAGAGAGCAACATATTAAAAGAGAAAAAGCTACTTCAAACATTTGTACTGCACAAGTTTTACTAGCAGTTATGTCGGGTATGTTTGGTGTTTATCACGGTCCAGAAGGTTTAAAATTTATAGCCGACAAAGTACATAACCTTGCTAAAACTCTAGAAAAAGGAGTTGAAAAATTAGGTTTAAAACAACTAAATAAAAATTACTTCGATACTTTAGTAATAGATTTAGGAGACGAAACAAACCCTAGTGGTATTTCTTCCGAGCCAGTAAAACGTATTGCAGAAGGAAAGAGAGTAAACTTCCTTTTCATCGACGATACTAAGATTGGAGTCTCTCTAAACGAAGTTACTTCTCTTAACGATGTTAACGAAATACTTGACATACTTGCAGAAGCAATTCACACAAAGCACGAAACATTTATTTCTGTAGATAATTCTGAGAACAAAATTCCTGAAAGTTTAGTTCGTACATCTGATTTCATGACACATGAGGTATTTAACAAGTACCACTCTGAAACAGATATGATGCGTTACATCAAAAAACTTGAACGCAAAGATTTATCGTTGAATCACTCAATGATAGCTCTTGGTTCTTGTACAATGAAACTTAATGCTGCTACAGAAATGCTACCTCTTTCATGGCCATCATGGGGGAATATTCACCCATTTGCACCACGTGAGCAAGCAGCAGGTTACCAAGAATTATTCCGTAAACTTGAAAATTACCTAAGCGAAATTACAGGTTTTGCAGCTACATCACTTCAACCTAACTCAGGTGCTAGTGGGGAGTATGCAGGTCTTTTAGTAATAAAAGCTTACCTAGAATCTAAAGGAGAAGGGCATAGAGATATCGCTTTAATTCCAGCTTCGGCTCATGGTACAAATCCAGCATCAGCTGTAATGGCAGGAATGAAAGTTGTAGTTGTAAAAACTACAGAAGAAGGAAATATTGATGTAGAAGATTTACAGGCAAAAGCTGAACAGCACAAAGAAAACCTTTCTTGT
>JADGDT010000219.1 GCA_016744755.1 Ichthyobacteriaceae bacterium
GCTTTTACAAAGTTTTTCTAGCTCTAAAGATTGTTTGAAAAATTTTATGGCACTATCATATTTCTCAAGAATTATATAAGCATTACCAATACCGTTCATAGCAATTGCCATACTCTTTAAGTGCTCTTCTTTTTTAGATAAATCTAATGCTTTAAAATAATACTTAATAGCCTCGTCTTCAACATTTATTCTTCTATATGCTACGCCTAAACTATTTAGATTTTTAATACGAGAGTTAACATCCCATGATTTATCAAAGTATTTTATTGCATCTTTATGGTGTTTTATTGATTTTAGATACTCGTGTTTATATCTATAGTCAAGTCCTTTGTTTTTTAGGCATTTAGCTATACCTGTGTTATAATTTATTTTTCTCGAAAGCTTTAGGGCTTTGTTAAGTATATCTATACGTATAGGTCTATTTCTAATAGATAATTTATAGGTACTAAGTAGCTTTTCTACTTTTAATGTATCATCAAAGCCAGATAAAGCTATACTGTATAAACTATCTATATCTAAATTATTTATATCTTTTAGATAAGAGTAGTCAAACACTTCACTTTTGTTGTTGTCAGAATTTATGGTATTATTTTCGTTACATGACACAATTGTAGTAATAAGAAATAATATACCAATAAATTTTTTACACATATGGGTTTAGCTTAATTGATTATATAGCAAACTTAACAAACATCTGATTCAAAACAAATTGTATTTTTTTAATTATTAACAATGGTTACAGTAGGGGTGTAAAAAAGACCAACCCCTCTGAGTTAGTCTTTATAATATTCTTGAATTACCTTGATAGTGAAATTTATATATTCTTTCTTGGCTTGATCTTGGCTATGATTTTTAACCTGACTCCATGCGTTGTTTTTGAATGTTTGGATATAATTGCTAACATCACTTTCTTCTACTTGCTCAATGTAGTCGCCATATTTAGCTTGTTTGTAGTAGGCGTAAAGCATTAACATTTTGTCTTGAGATATTGGTGGCGAATGCTCTAATACGTTGTATGCCATATTGAACATGTCGTCTAAACTTGTAGAGCTTTTTATAGCTTTTAAAGCATCCTCCTTTTTCACTAGCAGTAAATTTTAATTAAAATTCAGCTAAAACTGTCTCTCCTCCTCTTACCTTTTGATCAATTTCTACATTTACTTTTGTCCCAATAGGTAGATAAATATCAACCCTAGAACCAAATTTGATAAATCCTGAATCAGAACCTTGAGTTGGTTGGTCATCTTGTTTTGCATAGTTTACAATTCGTCTAGCCATTGCTCCTGCAATTTGTCTGAAAAGAATTGTTCCTTTGTTGTTTTGAACAACAACAGTTGTTCTCTCATTTTCTGTTGAAGACTTAGGAAGCCATGCTGCTAAATATTTGCCTGGATGATATTTAGAAAATAATACTTCACCACCAATAGGATATCTTGTAACATGCACATTAAGTGGCGACATGAATACCGAAATTTGTAACCTTTTATCTTTGAAATATTCACTCTCTTCTACTTCTTCAATCACTACAACCTTACCGTCTACAGAAGACAAAATATTATTCTCGTTGAGAACAGTTTTACGCTTTGGGTTTCTAAAAAACTGTGTAACCAGAATATATACTATCACAGAAATAACTAATAATCCCTTTATTATGTAAAAATAATCAGGGATTAGATACATTGATAGTAAGTTAACTCCCAATAAAATTAAAAGAGTATTTACTATTATTTTATAGCCTTCTTTGTGTAACATTCTATAACTGAATAATTTGTGTAAAGATATAAATAAAAGGAGCAGTAAATAAGAAACTATCAAACCTATCTAACATTCCTCCATGACCGGGCATAAATTTACCTGAATCTTTGATGGTAACTTTACGTTTGAACATAGATTCTACAAGATCTCCTAGTACACCAAATATTCCAACAATGTTTGTGATGATAAACCACTGTAACAATGTAAATACATCAAAGTAAAGAGATATAGCAAAGCCTACGAAGTAGGTAAGTACTAAGCCTCCAATAAATCCTTCAACAGTTTTCTTTGGAGATATTCTTTCTATTAATTTTCTTTTCCCAAAATTTTTACCAACAATATAGGCGAAACTGTCATTTGCCCATATAAGAATAAATACACTCAGTATTATTTCGAAATGATATTCTCCTTTGTAATATGGAATCTTTGTTGCTAATGTTATTGGTATGGCAATGTAAATAATCGATAAGAATAAATTGCCAAGGTTTTTGTATGGGTTGGGTCTCTTTTTTCTTAATTCTATTATGAAAACTGTAAATACTAAAAGGTAGATAAGAAGTTCAAAAAATTTAGGATGCATATCAAGATAGGAAGATATACCATACATAAATATACTGATGCTTATGGGATACATTATTCCGAACCTTTCGAGGTTGTCAGAAACAGCCATCTTGGAGAATTCGTATAGACCCAATAACATCATTAAACCTAATAAAGTAATATATGTATGAGCTCCATACCAGATTGATGTAAGTACAACAATTGCAAATATTAATCCGGATATGGCTCTTTTTGTAAATTCGTTTTTCATAGAGATTATTCAACCAAAAGCAAATATATGTTCTTTGATGTATTAATGCTACCAGAATCTAAAATATTATTTGTACCCGTAACTGTCTTAGGTCCTTTGACTGTAGTTATGCCTGACGGTATATTCTTACCGTAACGTAAGGTTAAGCTTCCAAGCCCATCGCTGCGATTTGAAATAATATTATCAATTTGTGCAATTATAATAAAGTCGTAAGGGAGATTAGGTAATTTCCTG
>JADGDT010000220.1 GCA_016744755.1 Ichthyobacteriaceae bacterium
GCTTTTACAAAGTTTTTCTAGCTCTAAAGATTGTTTGAAAAATTTTATGGCACTATCATATTTCTCAAGAATTATATAAGCATTACCAATACCGTTCATGGCAATTGCCATGCTCTTTAAGTGCTCTTCTTTTTTAGATAAATATAATGCTTTAAAATAATACTTAATTGCTTCATCTTCAATATTTATCCTTCTATATGCTACTCCTAAACTATTTAGGTTTTTAATACGAGAGTTAATATCCCAAGATTTATCAAAGTATTTTATTGCCTCTTTGTGGTATTTTATTGAATTTAGATACTCGTGTTTATATCTATAGTCAAGCCCTTTATTTTTTAAGCATTTAGCTATACCTGTGTTGTAGTTTATTTCTTTCGAAAGTTTTAGGGCTTTGTTAAGTATGTCTATGCGTATAGGTCTATTCCTAATAGATAGTTTATAGGTTGTAAGTAGTTTCTCTACTTTTAATGTATCATCAAAGTCTAATAAAGCAATACTGTATAAACTATCTATATCTAAATTTTTTATACCTTTTAGATAAGAGTAGTCAAACACTTCACTTTTGTTATTGTCATAATTTATGGTATTATTTTCATTGCATGACACAATTGAAGTAATAAGAAATATGATACCAATAAATTTTTTAAACATATGGGTTTAGCTTAATTGATTATATAGCAAACTTAACAAACATCTGATTCAAAACAAATTGTATTTTTTTAATTATTGACATTGGTTATAGCAGGGGTATAAAAAAGACCAACCCTTAAAAGTTAGTCTTTATAATCTTCTTGAATTACCTTGATGGTGAAATTTATATATTCTTGCTTGGCTTGATCTTGGCTAAGATTTTTAACCTGACTCCATGCGTTGTTTTTGAATGTTTGGATATAATTGCTAACATCACTTTCTTCTACTTGCTCAATGTAGTCGCCATATTTAACTTGTTTGTAGTAGGCGTAAAGCATTAACATTTTGTCTTGAGATATTGGTGGCGAATGCTCTAATACGTTGTATGCCATATTAAACATATCGTCTAAACTTGTAGAGCTTTTTATAGCATTTAAAGCATCCTCCTTTTTCATTAGCAGTAAATTTCAATTAAAATTCAGCTAAAACTGTCTCTCCTCCTCTTACCTTTTGATCAATTTCTACATTTACTTTTGTCCCAATAGGTAGATAGATATCAACTCTAGAACCAAATTTGATAAATCCTGAATCAGAACCTTGAATAGATTGGTCATCTTGTTTTGCATAGTTTACAATTCGTCTAGCCATTGCTCCTGCAATCTGTCTGAAAAGAATTGTTCCTTTGTTGTTTTGAACAACAACAGTTGTTCTCTCATTTTCTGTTGAAGATTTAGGAAGCCATGCTGCTAGATATTTACCTGGATGATATTTAGAAAACAATACTTTACCACCAATAGGGTACCTTGTAACATGCACATTAAGTGGCGACATGAATACTGAAATTTGCAACCTTTTATCTTTGAAATATTCACTTTCTTCTACTTCTTCAATCACCACAACCTTACCGTCTACAGAGGATAAAATATTATTCTCGTTGAGAACAGTTTTACGTTTTGGGTTTCTAAAAAATTGTATAACCAGAATATATACTATCACAGAAATAACTAATAATCCTTTTATTATGAAAAAATAATCGGGGATTAGATACATTGATAGTAAGTTAACTCCCAATAAAATTAAAAGAGTATTTACAAGTATTTTATAACCTTCTTTATGTAACATTCTATAATTGAATAATTTGTGTAAAAATGTAAATAAAAGGAGCAGTAAATAAGAAACTATCAAATCTATCTAACATTCCTCCATGACCAGGCATAAATTTACCTGAATCTTTGATGGTAACTTTACGTTTAAACATAGACTCTACAAGATCTCCTAGTACGCCAAATATTCCAACAATATTTGTAATAATAAACCATTGTAGTAGTGTAAATACATCAAAGTATAATGAAATAACAAAACCAATAAAATAGGTTAGAACTAGGCCACCAACAAACCCTTCAATAGTCTTTTTGGGTGATATTCTCTCTATAAGTTTTCTTTTACCAAAATTTTTACCTACAATATAAGCAAAGCTATCATTGGCCCATATAAGAATAAATACACTCAGTATTATTTCGAAATGATATTCTCCTTTGTAATATGGAATCTTTGTTGCTAATGTTATTGGAATGGCAATGTAAATAATCGATAAGAATAGATTGCCAAGGTTTTTGTAAGGGTTGGGGCTTTTTTTTCTTAATTCTATTATGAAAACTGTAAATACTAAAAGGTAGATAAGAAGTTCAAAAAATTTAGGATGCATACCAAGATAGGAAGATATACCATACATAAATATACTTATGCTGATGGGATACATTATCCCGAACCTTTCGAGATTGTCAGAAACAGCCATCTTGGAGAATTCATACAGACCCAATAACATCATTAAACCTAATAAAGTAATATATGTATGAGCTCCATACCAGATTGATGTAAGTACAATAATTGCAAATATTAATCCGGATATGGTTCTTTTTGTAAATTCGTTTTTCATAGAGATTATTCAACTAAAAGCAAATATATGTTCTTTGATGTATTAATGCTACCAGAATCTAAAATATTATTTGTGCCCGTAACTGTCTTAGGTCCTTTAACTGTAGTTATGCCTGACGGTATATTCTTACCATAGCGTAAGGTTAAGCTTCCAAGCCCATCGCTGCGATTTGAAATAATATTATCAATTTGTGCAATTATAATAAAGTCGTAAGGGAGATTAGGTAATTTCCTG
>JADGDT010000101.1 GCA_016744755.1 Ichthyobacteriaceae bacterium
TTAGGTAGGGTTTCAGTAAAATTATTTATTGCTTTTCCGCTACGTTTATACAAATCTGATTTTATTTGCAAAAGCATTACATCTCTTGTCCACTCATTACTAATGGTTTCTACAATATAAAATGCTCTCTCATTAATGTCTTTAACTTTAGTAAGCAAACTTATGTGATGATACCATGTAATTAGTGCAAGTGGCACTTGCATAAACTCATTATCCTTTTGTGCAAGTGGCACTTGCACTATTGGGAAATTTTGATATTCTTTGGCAAAAGACCTCATATATTTAAGGTTTCTAACCGAAAACCCAGTAGAATCAGGAAAATGAGATTTAAGCTCTTTTGATAAATTATCAATCACTTGTGCTCCCCAACCTTTTTCTTCTTGAGCAAATAAAATAGAACGCCCAATATCAAAATACAACTGAAGCATTTCGGCATTAACTTTTATTGACGCTCTTGTTTGTGCTTCGTGTACTTTATCTTTTACAGACTGTAACCAATCGTTTATGTTGATAATGTTATTTTCCATTTTCATCGCCATTGAGTTTTTTAATAGAATTGTCGGTAAGTAAAATCTTCATTTGGCTAACAGCTATTTTGTTTAACTTCTCCAATCGTTCGGCTTGGCTAAGTTTATCGCTTATAAAAACAGCATTCAAATTTTCGAGGTTTGCTAAACATACCAACTGGGTTACATTAGCGTAATCTCTTATATTTCCTTTTTCTTCGGGATTATCTTCTCTCCATTGTTTCGCAGTCTTTCCAAATAATGCGATATTCAATACATCAGCTTCATTGGCATAAACAAAAGAAATCTGTTTTTTAGAAAGGTACTCAGGTATTAGATTTTGTTTAATAGCATCGGTATGAATACGATAGTTTATTTTAGTAAGGTTACGCTTTATGTCCCAACCTAATTGCTTCTGTTCTTCTTCTTTTAATCTTTGAAATTCAATGACTAAATAGATTTTAAATTCGGCACTTATCCACATCCCAAATTCAAAAGCAATATCTTTATGAGCATATGTTCCACCATATCTCCCCGCTTTTGCAGTTAATCCAATTGCATTGGTTTTTGCTACCCATTCTTTAACGCTAATTTTATAACTATTCAAACCTGCTTTACTTCTAATTATGGCATATTCGCCATAATTAAAATTTGGATTATGAATCCTCTCCCAAATACCTAAATATTCAACAGTATTTCTATTTCTCAACCAGTCAGAAATAAAAAAATCTCCATCCTTCGATTTTAACATATCTGTTAACGAAATAAAGTCATCAGGAGTAATAGTAATACGATTATCTAAAACTTCTATTTTATTATATTTTTTAGCCATAACTATTTCCAGTTTTAAATAAAATTCAATCCTAATTCCTGAAAATAGCCATCAATTTCTTTATCTAATTCAGATCGTTTTGCTTCCAATGTTTTTATTCCTTGCATTACCACATTAATATCCACAGGTTCTTCTTCTTCAAAAGTATCAACATAGCGAGGAATATTTAAGTTGTAATCATTTTCGGCAATCTCGTCTAGTGTGGCTATATAAGAGTATTTCTCTTTTGTTTCTCTTGTTCGGTAAGTATTTACAATTTCCTCTACATCGCTATCACGTAATTCGTTTTGATTACCATTTTTAACAAAATGGTCTTTACCACTTGCATCAATAAACACTACATTATCATCAACTTCTCTACATTTTTTAAATACTAAAATACAGGTAGGAATTGATGTACCGAAGAAAATATTAGCAGGTAAGCCTATTACAGCATCAAGGTAATTAAGTTCTTTAATAAGATATTTACGAATTACACCTTCGGAAGCACCTCTAAACAAAACACCATGAGGTAATACAGTAGCCATTGTACCGTTATCAGCCAATTGATGAACCATGTGAGTTACAAAAGCAAAATCTGCTTTGGTTTTTGGGGCTAATCGTCCGTACTGGCTAAAGCGTTCGTCGGTACTATTAAGTGGGTTGGCATCGCTTTTCCAATGAGCAGAAAATGGAGGGTTTGCTACTACAGCTTCAAATCGTTTTTCTAAGTGTTGCGGATTCTCTAAAGTGTCTTCTTGCTGAATATCAAAATCAGCAAAGTGTACATCATGTAAAATCATATTCATACGAGCAAGGTTGTATGTAGTACGATTTAGTTCCTGTCCGTAAAACTCACTTACATCGTCAACCTCTTTGGCAACACGCAGAAGCAATGAACCCGAACCACAAGTAGGGTCGTAAACAGATTTTAGTTTAGTTTTTCCTATAGTTACAATCTTAGCCAAGATTGTAGAAACCTGTTGGGGAGTATAAAATTCTCCAGCTGATTTCCCTGCACCTGCTGCAAACTTCGCAATCAGATATTCGTAAGCATCACCCAAAACATCGGCTTCAATATCTTCAAGTTTGAAATCTATTTTATCGAGGTGATTTAAGATTTTCACAATCACTTCGTTTCTTGCTCCAACAGTTCTACCAATCTTTGTAGAAGTTAAATCCAAATCTTCAAACAAAGCATTAAAATCCTCTTCCGATTCTGTTCCCATTGTGCTTTGCTCAATGTGACTCATTACGGCTTGTAAATCTTCAATAATATAATTGCTCTCGCTTTCTGTATCTGCGTTACCTTTTTTTGCCAATTCAGAAAACAGTTCTTTTGGCAATAGAAAATAACCAAGCTTCAAAAGAGATTCTTCTTTTATAGCTTCCAAAGTTTCAGTATCTGTAACTTCTTTATAATCTGTAACTTCTTCGCCATCTAATAAATTGTTAGCGTATAAGCTTTGTTTTTCAGAAAGGTATTTATAAAAGATAAAACCGAGAATATAGTCTCGGTAATCATCTGCACTTATTTTTCCTCTTAGTAAGTTTGCTATTCCCCAAAGTTGGGCTTCTAATATCTTTTTTTGGTCTTCTGACATATCTTGGTAATTCTTTTTACTATTTTTTTGATTTTGCTAATATAGGTTATTGAGAAAACCTATCCATGAAGTCATGCCTATTTTACTTAATGTTTCTAACTCTGACACCTCAGTATCAGGAGCATCTAACTTTAATGTGAAAAATTAAAAATGTCCCTAATTAATTTGTGTTGTTTTTACTAGGTATTCCAAACTCTTCACTCTTAAAATATTCCCGAAAACAATCTAACCTTTATCCAATATATAAAACTCTTGGTCTAAACCTTTTTTCTCTTTATTAATAATCCCTATCAGTTTAAGTATTTGTTCTTCTTCAATATCATTGACATTAAAGTTTATTTTCTGATTATCGTACCTATCTCTATTTCCTTTTTTTATTGATACTTCAATATCATTTGGAATAAAGAATTCTGCTTTTTCAAATAGGTGTTTCTTATATTCATTCAGATAAATACCTATTCCTGCAATATCTAAATCTCCAAAATGTAAATATTTGTTTGGTATTAATTTCAGCCATTTAATAAAATCTTTGTTTTGATTTTGAGGATAGCGAGATATAAATAGAGGTGTTATATTTTTGAACAAATAGGCTTGTTCGTGAATCTGTCTAAAATTTTTAGCATTCTCCACTCCAACGATTACTATATCTTTTTCTATTTCAAAATCCTCGAAATCGTATATAAATACGAAACTACCATCTGTAGGATTAATCGTAAAATCTTTGCCATTCAATTTTGCCTCAATTGGAGTGTAACTATTAACCAGAAACCCTTTGAATGCCCTTTCTTTAGAAATTTTAGAGTCGGAAGTGATTTTTACAGCCTCGGCTCTACTACTTTCTTTATTCTCTAAAATTGAGATGTAACTTTCTAAATTACTTATTTGCAAT
Source organism: Ichthyobacteriaceae bacterium (assembly GCA_016744755.1). GTDB lineage: Bacteria > Bacteroidota > Bacteroidia > Flavobacteriales > JADGDT01 > JADGDT01. The sequence continues at coordinate 3,811 of JADGDT010000101.1, forward strand.
TGATTTGATAGGTAATCTACCAAGCCCACCTTATTTCTTAAAAATAAAGTTTTGCGATGTTTACCTTTTTGCCAGAGTATATTCTCAGAAATAAGCTCATCAATCAATTTACTTTTAGATGAGCTTGCACTTACCGATTCACTATTTGTAAGCTTAACTAAAACTTTTGCTATTTTAAGAGTTAACTTCATTAATTACTAATTTTAGATTTTACACTCACCAATTTAGTAATTCGTGTGATGTACTTTTTATTATCAGATTTCGACTGTTCTTTCGATAATTTGTATGTGTATTTATAATCAATTGCATTCTGACTTGTTGGCGAACCGTTGATTAGCAAAATGTTTCTTTCGTTTGCGAATCGCAAAATTCCCTTCACATTATTTGGGTGTAATCTACCAATCTCATCCATCATGCAATGCAATTTGAAATCCTTGAATTTCTTAGAAGCATTATTTTTAAATACATTCAAAAGTAAAATATTAATCATGGCTTTTACCAACACGTCTGTTCCTTCACTTCCCACATTAGATAGCTTTTCTACCCAACCAGAATCATTGTCATTTTCCACTATCTTAAATTGTAAATCAAAAGATTCGGAAAGTGTAAGATATGGATTCTTGTATTTTTCCAACTCCTTAACCAATTGTTTCAACAAATCTACAGCTTTGCCATTCTGATTGCCCGAATCAGAAGTTGTAAACAAATTGCTTTGCCCCAAAGTTAAACTGTGTTCATCGTTAAACTCTTTAATTTGAATAAGTAATCGCACAATAGGATTAGAGCTTTTCTGCATTCGCATCTCCATTCCCTTTATAGCTTCAACAAAATTACGATTAGTAAAATCGTCGTTAATTTTTCTGATTACTTTTTCTATTTCTGCTTCTTTTGATTGAAGTTCAGTTGTTTCGTTGCCAATTAAGTGAATTATATCAGAAAAAAGCTCATTTACTCTATTCTCAAATTCATTGATTTTATCTTCCTCTACAAACTCTTTTAAATCTCTAGCGAAATCTAGATAATCACTGTCTAAATTCAACTTAACCTTAAACTTAAAAACATTATCTTCATTAAAGTTACCAACAAATAAGTTGATTATTTGTCGCAAATCGTTAAGCTTACTTATGCTTGTAGAATACTTATAGTTAAGCTCTTCAATTATCGAGATTGCTGTTTTTTCAACTATATCTTCGACATATTCAGTATTTAAGAAACTTTTAATACTTTTAAATATTTCTGATTTTTCAAACTCTTCAAACTTAGATTTATCTTTTTTAAACTCATCTATTTTTAAGCTAATACCTTTTACTTTTTCGTTTTGTAAATTGTACTTACTATTGAGTTTTTCTGCTTCAATTTTATGATTTTCAGTAATACTATCTTTCTTCTTATCCCACGCATATTTCCCCACTTTCAGCTGTGGAACTATATCGAAAAGTTCACGTTTATCTTTCTCGTATTCGTAAACAATACGTTCGTTATTATTAATAAAGATTAAAGAATTTTTAATTTCATCCAAACGGTTTTCTATTTCATTCAACCTCGAAGTATCAGCTCCTTTACCCTTCAATTCATCTTGTTGATTCTTCTTTACCTCAGCTAAACGATTAAATGATTCATCTTTATTTTTTGAAATAACCTCTTCTATACTTTTAATTTTATCATATTTTAAAAGCTCTGCTTTATTTATTTCAGTATCGCGTTCTTTTTCCTTTTTGGTAATTTCTCGTTTTATATTATTTCTAATTTTATCTAAATCTTTTTTAGTTTTTTCTTTTATTGATGATAATTTCTCTAATTCTTTTTCAATCTCTTGCAATACTCTAGCTCTCTCATACTTTGCTTTTTCCTGCAACTCATCTAAGGCAACTTTATTGTTTTTTAAATCTTGTGTACTTTGAGAAATTGAATATTCTTTCTCTGAAATAACATCCTTTAGAGTATTTATATTCTTTTTAAATTTTACTTTCAAATTCTGAAGGCTCTTTTCTTTTTCAACATCAATAAACGAAATTGACTTTCTTAGTTCTAAAATCTCATTTTCTAAATCTCCAATTTCTTGTTGAAATTCTTCTACTGTTTTTACACGTTTTCCTATGGCTTGTAGATTGATTTCTACCCCATAAAATGATTTCACATTCTCCGATATTTTAGTAGGATTCAACTCTGTACTAAAAAGCACTTCTTTTTCGTCAACAAGCTTACCGATGTTGTTTTCCCAATTAGGAACATTATTATTCAACCAACCATAAAACGATGATTCACTGCGTTCTAAATTCTCTTTGATTCCTAGAATCTTATTTTTACAGTTATTTATTCTCTCAGTTTCTCTATCAGTCTTACTTTGCAAAATTCTCTCTAATTCCTTTTGTTCCAATTCCCATTCTCTGCGAATATTTGCAATTTCACTTTTTGATTTCTCTACAGTATTCTTCGACTTTTCAATTTTTATATCTAGCTCTATATCCTTATTTTTACAAGTATCAATCTCATCACGTAAAAACACTTTGTGCTTTAATTCTGATTTCTTTCTCTTTGCTGAATTTTCTTTATTTTCAATTAATGATATTTCGTTTTCTACATTTTCCTTCTCTTCTTTATTGGACAATTTTACTTTATCAATTAAACTTTGATATACCTCAAAAAGTTCTAATTTCTTATCTACAAACTCACTTTTAGCAGATCCTATATCTGAATTTTTATCATTTTCAAATTCCTTTTGCTGATTTTTGATTTGAGAAATAAGAGCTTCGAACTTCTGATTAATTTCTGAAAACTGAGAATTCAATAATTGCTTCTCGGCTAGCTTATCATCTTTTTCGTTTATTAAATCATCCTTTTTAGCTATTTCTATAATTATAGATTTTATGTTCTTAACTTCATATTCAATTTGTTTTGATTTAGCTTCAGCAAGTTTTTTGGTGATGTATTTTATTTCAGAAACAATATCTTGTTCCCTTTTCTGATATAGGCTTTTTAAGTTTTCTTTCTTTTTATATAAATCGTTAAGTAAGTTTTGTTCGTTAGAAAATTCTAAAGACAAATTACCTTTCTCTTTTTCTATGTAATTAAGCCTACCTTCTAATTCTACAGCTAATTCACGTTTTTCTCTTTTCAAGAAATTGAGAATTCTATAATTTTCTATAACTCTGTCAGCTTGATCTCTTACTGCAATTTCACCTTTTTTATTCTTTTTAAACCAAATTTTAATATCGTTAATTTTTGTTTCGAAACCTCTTAAATGATTTTTAGAATAATTATCAATATCTATCTTAAATTCATCTTCACTAATTGAATTTATAATAGTATCCTTAATGAATTTTGCCTCTAGGTTAGAGTTTAAAAGTACATTCTGAATTGTTCGAGGTATATTCTGATATTGCTTACTCTCAACCAAAGCATATTTGCGAAACTCTGCTTTCAGACTTTTGTTATCACCATAAATTATCCTTCGGTATTCATCATAATTAGAAATAATTTTAGTGTAATAAATCTCTTTTCCAAGTGACTTTCTAACCCCTTCCCAATTAAGAGCTTTACCATTCTCATCTACAAACAAATCTCTACGGTATTCCGAATTGAAAAATCTAAAAGCAACCTTACCATTTACTTTGTACGACAAAACACAAAATGGAATATTGTCCTTTACTACCTCGTAAATTATGTATGAATTCTCGTATTCTAAATAATAATCATCGTAGCGTTTCTTCTCTCTAGAAATACCCAACTTACTCTTATTCGCATTATAAAAAAACAAAATAGCTCTTAGCAGAGTGCTCTTCCCTACTCCTTGAGTTCCTATAAGATGTACATTCCCATCTAATCCAATTTCTGCATATTTTACAGAAGCACTATTTATAAAAATTATTTTATTCAGGTATCTCATTTGCTACGTTGTCTGGTATGTTAATGGTATTTATTAAGTCGGTCAAGTAATTAAAAGATGTAAGTACTTTGTAGGTTTCAGAAACTTCGCTTTCTAAAGCGATGTAGTTGTCTTTTTCTAATTTCTCTATCAACTTTTTTATTCTATCGATATAGTTCTTCTTGTCCGTACCAATCTTTTTAAAACTTTCTAACTTAGATTTTAAATCGGCATTATTCTTCAACTGGCTATCTATTTCGGAAGGTGAAAAACGGAAACCAACATCGAAAGAAGAATCGAAAGTTTTGAAAAAATCAATAATATCTATCCACCCGAAAGCTTTCTCTATTTTTCTCTCTAAATCTATTGTCTTTTCTCGAGGTCGGCTGAAATAAAAGTATTCGTTTCCTTGCTCTATAATGTAATTTATATGAAAAAAGTACTCGTACAAATCATCGAAAGTATCTTGGTCTTCCAAAACTTTATATAAAGTCATAATACTTTCATCAGGACTATTGGAACAGATGAATTGCCCTCGTCTAAGTATTTCGAAAATATTAGATGTGTATTTTGTTAAATGTTGTGTCATTTTATTTGGGATAAACTAGTGCGTATTCTACATTGTTGTGTATGGCGTATTCTTCAGAGAATTTCAACTCAATCTCAAATTGTGAAGCCATCTGGCAAAATATTGTTACACGATAATTAAAATCAACTTCTTTAAAGAAATCGTAATTCATTATGAAGTTAAAAAGATTGTCGCTAGTAACTACAAAGTGGTTTCTAACTTCTTCTAAATTTATCATCACTTCTTCTTTAACGCTATTTTCAAGATACTCATCCGAAATGCTTTCGGCTATTAGAGGTTGATAATTCAATTTATCAGAATACTTTTTAGCAACTTTTTTAATGCTTGCAAAAGCGTTTTCATCATCTCTCAAAAAATCAATTAACAAGTTTAAAGGCTCAGGAGTTCTCTTTTCAAAAACAACTTGATTTTTACGATCAATAACTTGTTTAATATCTGTCTCCGATTCTATTCTGAATTGATCTTTTAGATATTTCAGTTTTCGCAACTTTTCTAAAAACTCTCCTTGATGTTTTATCTGATTTAAGAAATCAATTATCTGCTTTTCAATTTCAATAAGGTTGTGAGAGCTTTCACTCAAGCTATATTTCAAATCCTTAATTATTCTGTTCAGTTCCTCGTCTGTAGCATTTCTGAAAAAAGTTAACTCCTCTTCATTTATTAAAGTTAATGTTTGCATTATCAAACCTTTTACAACACTTCTTTTCTCATCTAAATTCTCAAGTTTTAATTTTTTGATTTTATAATTAGACTCATTTTTAAAAGTATTTTCGATATTTCGTCTTAAATCAACAACACTTCTTAGGGTAACAATCCCCATTTTACGGAAAGTCTTTTTTATAAACTTCAGATAACTATACTTCCTATTTTCGTTATTCTCATTCAGAAAATAAATTATATTTTCTTTGATACTTTTAATATTCTCATCGATGTACGAAAGGTTGATCTCTTCGTTTACATCTAACACCTGTTCAAAGAAGTCGAGAAATTGATCGTCAATTTCCAACAAGCCTCCGTTTTCTCTAATAACCGATAATTGAATTAGTGAATTTATTCTATCCTCATTGAAATCGACTATCTCTAAAGCGTAGCTATACTTGTAATTCAACAACCTCCGCTTAGCAAACATTTCCGACAACAGTTTTTCTTCTCGATAGAGAGTAGAAACTAATTCTTTTATGTTATTAAAGGTGTTCATTCGCAGGATATTTATGTAGATTCAAAAATATGATTTTTGATTAAATATTACCTGTATTTTTATTTTATTCTTGTTACACCTTAAATCCGCAAGTTAATTCATGAAAAAAGTAAGCCAAAGCACAATGTAAAAGACTTTACAAAGTGTTTGGCTATAGAAAAATCATCACCTATTATTGAGATGCAAATCATAAAACATTGACGAAACTTCAGTGATGAAAGTAATAAAACAATCAGTCCATTTGCAGTAATATCTTTTATGAACGAAGAGTTCTCAAAATCAAGTTATTAGTGTCATAAAAAAAATCAATATTAATTAGATACTTACTGTCCAATTTATTTTGTTAATCCTATCTTTTATTTGATTTAAAGTAACCAAAATTTCTTTGTCTTCTGGGAAATATCCATAAGTTAAACTTCGGAACGAACCATTATAAACAGGTACAAGTTCCTTCCAAACATTATTCAAGTCAGAAAATACTAATGCTTTACTAGGGTGATTTTTCAACCACTTGTTATTATTCTTAAAACTTTCTACATCATCATTGGCAACCTTTAAAAGCATAATTTCGAAATCTGAAGAATTAAAGAAGTTTAATAGTTCCTTGTTTTGTAATAATTGATGTAAATCGTATGCATGACGTATTTTACTCTTTAAAGCGTCAATTGGCTTTTCTGAATATGAAAATCTAATCAGACTCATTATTTTCTCACAAATTGTACGTGTTGGCTCCAATACATTAAGTTCTATAGGATACATATCATACTCCTTCGCAAGCTCTTCCTGCCCATTTGCGTACATCATTTCACAAACAAATGAACTCACTGTTTTTGTTGTATATGGTTCGTAATGTCCAAACCAAGTAGCCTCTACAACAATTGCATCTCTTACCTGACCAAATTCTCCTTCAAACTGTTTAGTATATGAATGAGCAGTTTTTCTTATCATTCCCCTCTTATGAGTCAAATCATAATCTTTTATCTCTGGTAATTGATTACTTACAATTTTGCCAATAGTTTTAAGTTTTGTCTTTAGCTTATTATCAGTTTCTCCCTCTTTTCGTAATACAACAAGGTCAATGTCTTCCGAAAATCTATCTATAAAATTATAACATTTAGATAAAGCAGTACCCCCTTTAAATATTACTTCGTCTCCTATTGAATTACTAAAAATTAGATTCAATACATAAGTAACCCAATAGTCTTTTTCGATATATATTGCAGGTAAATTCATTTGCTGAGCTGTATACTTAACAGCTTCAGTGAATAATTTAGTATTTTCATGAAGTTTCATTCTATATTCCAGTTTTGTGCTGTTTCTAATCTGTTTTTATTAACTCCCAATTTATACTTTGTAAGAGGATTAAGACTCTCTTTCAAAACATTAATATCTACATAATCTAACCTTTCTAAAATAGCACCCAGCAGAGCTCTTACTCTAGCAGGATATAGAAGTGAGTAACTCACAAGTTTATTTTTGGTGATGTTATCTAGCTCTTTTATTCTAGAACTAAGCATTGATATTATTGTATTTATAGGAGTGTCAGGTATTATTTTAATATCTTTTATGGCATCAAGAAAACCTAATATTTTATAGTTATCTTCAGTTACTTCCGCATAACTTTTCACAGGAGTAGCCTTTATAGCCTTAGTGTTAATATAGATTCGTTTTACTCTGCTTGCTATTTTAATACGAAAAGCCATCTGAGTAGTTAAACCTAACTGATTATACAAAGATACGCCAGTAATATAGGCTATTCTTTTCCCTCCTTCATATAAGTAATTACGTATAAGTTCTGTATCACTTGGTTTCAAATCTCCAAATACTGATTTTCCTGGCTTATAAAATACTCCTTTAGAAAGCTTACTTATAAAACCCTTTTTCAACAAACGCTCTATAACTTTTGTTCCAGCCTGAAACTCACTTTTTGTGATTCCAAGTTGTTCATACCCAAAAGTAGTTTCTTCAGGAATTTTATTTATTTGTAACTGTATTTTTTCTGATACTTTCATTTGGGTTCAAAGATAGTAGTAAAATTAGAAACGTCAAGTTTTTTGCGCAAAAAACTTGACGTATTTAATTGTCATAAACTAAGATTGCTATAAATATTATTCTTTATTACAGGAAATAACACATGCTAAATTGCAATTCTAATGTTATCAAATTGTTAAATATCACCTACAAAAAACAGCAAAAATATAGTGTGAAAATGTTTCACCTATGCTTCACCAAGCAAAATGCAAACGCTGTGAGTAACAGGTAGAGTAGGGGGTAAGAGAGATTTGACATAGTTCCTCTTTCTCCGCTTAAAAGCCCGAAACCCTCAGTGTTTACTGAGGGTTTCTTTTTTGGGTGACAGTTTAGGTGACAGAACGATTATCAACTATTATCACTCTAAATCTGTGATTTTGGATTATTTTATCATTCTTTATACAAATGTAAGCCTTCGGCCTAGTACATCTTGATTCACACCTCCATGCCTGCTTATATTTGCATCAAACAAAAAAGGATAAATATGGCAACATCAGAAAAAGGTA
>JADGDT010000221.1 GCA_016744755.1 Ichthyobacteriaceae bacterium
AACTGAGTTTAAAATAATATTAGAAGAATTTGAGTAGATTTTCATTCCTGTAAGTTCTTCTACTTCACTCAAAGTTCCTTGATTAAAGTGAATTGTAAATCTTCCTGTTTCGGTATCTTCATTGGAATAAGTAAAAGTATAAGCACCTATTAGTAAATTGGTAAAAGTTCCTTCTTGTTTATCTTCTAAAATTATTTCTGTAAAATCATTTACGTTAGATAGAGAGAATGTTACTTTGCCAGATATTGCCATGTTGAAACCTAAATCTACTGACTCTGATTGGGGCATTTCGCAAATAGCGAGTCTTTTATTATCGCTACTTACAAAGTATGGTGTTGGTGAGTCTCCAAAAGAATTAAGCTGATATGCATCTAAAAGACCATCGTAATCTGATGTTGCATTATCGTTAAACTTAAAATAGATAGTGCTTCTTCCTTTTTCTGAGTAGGAGTTTAACTCGAAGTAATTTGCTTTATTTACATTTACAACTTCACCCTTTTTATTAAATCCATTTCCTACAATGTGTGTTCTTGCAGAATTAGGAATATGCAATGCTCCTCCTCCTGATTTATTACCTTCTAATATTACCCCAAAAGCCTGACCTAAATTAACATATCTGTTTAGGTCTCCTGCAGGTATATCCGTATCAGCATTATATGGTTTCCATCCTCCATTACCAACCTCATCGTGGTAATAGTAAAAAGTTGCATCAATATCACCATTATCTACATCATAATTATAGTTATACTTCCATATATCTAGCATGGATATGTTTGATGGATAAGGATTGCCTACAAGGTTAAATCCTAGTGGTAAATGAAACCATGTATTTGACTCTGTATCACCACCAGTATATTGGTTAAGTGTTACATGAAAATCTCCAGTATTGGGTTTGTCTTTACTAAATACAACTGGGTTGATACTATTTGAAAAATCATTTTCCCATTTTACTACATATCCCTCACCTGGGTCAAGATTATGTGTTGTTGATTTAATTGCATTAAAATCGCCATTAGCTTCATCGTAAACATTTAAGAAATTACCTAAAAGAACTTGCGATTTTTCTGCATCCATAGGCGATGATAATAATTGCCATTTTCCAGCTCCATTCTCAATAAATCTCTCAACATTAATAGTTCCAGTATTTGTAACAGTTCCATTTGTAACTAAGGTTGCAGTTGTATAAGAACTAGTAGATTTTAAAATAAAAGTACCTGAGTTAGAAAAATTTCCTGTTTCTAGTAAACCCGATGTATTTAAATTTGTAGTTGCTGAGTTTGTGAATGTATTAACACTTACTAGTTTACCATTTATGTTAATTGTAGCTCCACTATTATTTGTAATTTCACTAGACAAAAAAGCATCGTTTGCACCTATTTCTATTGTTCCATTATTTGTTAATGTTCCTGTAATATTAAAAGTAGAAGATACACCTCCTGTATTTAATGTGCTTGCCGATGATACTTCAAAATTATTATAATAATAAGTACCCGATGTAAAATTAGGGTTTGCACTTGCTCCTCCATTTAATCCAGTTTCTATACTGATGTTATGTCCATTATCGGGAACAACACCCGTAGTCCAGTTATTAGCATTTGTCCAAACATCATCTGTATTTCCATCCCATATAAAATCAGTTGGAGTTGCTATAGGCATTTGTGTTCCGTCATTTCCGTTAGAGCCACCATCTGTATCTTGCTCATCTCCAGTGTTATCTACAAACTCGAAAGAATCCCCGTTAAGAAATGCTACTAGATGTCTTGGATCTGGACTAGCATCAGTATCTAAGTCTGCTGTTGTATAAATTGTATTTTTATTGTTAGATATCTCTGTCTGAGTTCTTGCAGAGTTCCAAATCTTCAACAGGCCTACTGCTCCTTTAAACCTAATTGTACCTTTATCTTGAATATCTGATGATGATGCCTCAATGTACTCTCCATTAATACCCGCTTGCCAAGTTACACTAGGTTTAGGAAATACTCCTGTTTCGGTAGATGCTAAAACTATTGCACCAGGATGACTATGTAAAGCTCCTCCATTTTTTTCTTCTTGCAATAACCCATTCAAATACCATTTTAGTCCTGTTGAATTTAACGAAGGTGTAGATGTACCATTTTCTAAGACTAATGCTACATGATACCACGTATTAGCAGATATGGTATTTGATCTAAACCATGTTCCATGCCATATTATATCTTCACCATCTTGGGTGTCATTATATACTCCTAAATACAACTTACCATTAAATGTCCAGAAATTAATTCCACGAACATTTCCTCCTTCTTCGTAAATTAGTTTACGTTCTGTTGCTGAAAAATCATCTGCTTTAAACCAGAATTCTACAGTTCTATTGTGTACTGTAGATGTGTTGATTTTATTAGTATTAGGTATTTGTATAGATTCAGTCCCATCTAAAAGTAAAAATTCAGATGGTTGTGAAATACCAAAAAGAGGTAATAAAAATAATGCGATGTAAAGTAATTGTTTTTTCATAGTTTAAATTTCAGTAGTATTAGTAATAGTACAACTGTGATTTTTTATCTGATATATACGTGTTGTATCTATCAAATTTCTCTTATACACATGTATGTCTTAGTCTTTATTTGATAAATTCAATAAATAAAAAAATCTTGAACTTTATATGTCACAAATATATTGTAATAACTATACTTTAATTAATTATCAATCAACAAAAAAGTAATCAAAAAGTAACACTAAAAATAATACC
>JADGDT010000102.1 GCA_016744755.1 Ichthyobacteriaceae bacterium
TTGTGAAATGGAAAGAAAGGTGTTATGTCGTAAATTCCATTTGAGAGAATAATTATTCTACTTGTCACAAAAATATAAAGAGCATAAAACGAATAAGAGAAAATAATTTTATTCCCATATTCTAATTTTAATTTTTTCAGAATATCCTTGTTTCTAGTAATAAAATAAACATCCTTGCCTTGGGAATACATACTCTCAAACAACTGTTTAGAGTTACCATTATAGAACATCCCCTCCGAACAAGAAATCAAAATACGTTTGTTTCGTTGAGAATAAAACATCAATAATAAACGTGATAATAACGCTAAAAAAACTCCGTATATTTTATTAAAATAATGACTCACTACCCTATAACTTTCAATAATTGTTCTTTTCTTTTATCTAAACTAAAATTAGAAATCACTCTACTACGAGCTTGTTCTCCTAACTCAACTTTATCTTTTATAGCTAATGCTTGCTCAATTACTACTCGTAATGAGTTTACATCTTTTTTATTAACTACAAATCCTTTGCCTCCAATAATCTCAGGAATCATATTAACAGAAGACCCAATAGGAATACATTCACAAAGCATAGCTTCGCACAAAGCAACTCCAAATCCTTCTATTACTGAAAGCTGAAAATGAAATTGCGATTTCTGATACTGTTCTTTCAATTCCTCTAAAGATAACCTTCCTAACAACTCAACATTTTCAGGTTTGTCTTTATGACTACCTTCACTTATCCCCGCTATTCTGAATTTACAATCTTGGAAAATTTCAGCCACTTTAAAAATTAGGTCGCCTCCTTTTAAATAAAACTGATCTTCACTAAAAACTGCTAGAAACGATCTTTCCTCCTTTTGTTGGTTATCTGCAAGTTCCCAATAATGTTCGTTTACCCCATTATACACAACTTTATAATCAGTTTTTATATTAGGAAAAAAGGTTTTGTATCCTTGCTTACTAGGTAGGTTTTTCTGAAAAGAGTTCTCCACATAAACTAGCGACTCGCTTACAGGTAAAAGCTTTTTAGCATTCTTATAAGATAATTCACATGCTTTTTTCAAAAATGGTATCCTCAAACTTCCATAGTTTAACTCAGGAATGCTAGCACAATCGGTCCCGTGCAAAACTATATAAACAGGTCTATTAAATAACTTTCCTAAAATACTTGGAAGTACAGACCAATAACCTCCAAATTCAACAACTACTCTACTTGTACTAGGAAGTTTAAAAAGAAGAAAGAAAAACTGAAGAATAATAAACCAAGGAGCTAACGTTTTATTTTTCCAATTATAAGTATTTACAATAACATTGTATTCTGTTTCTAAAATAGAAATATCATTCTTAATGAATGAACTCATAAATGGAGTTACTAAGATTATGTTTTCTCTCTTAATCATATTTGAATTTATTCCATTATCCTTATTAACTCTGAAGTAATTGTTTTTCTAGAATACTGATCTAAATTTTTAGTATCAACCATTAGACTTTCTTTCTTAAAGTCATCTTCGTATTTTCTTAGTAAATCAAAACTATTGTCATTATAATCTACAATCTCTCCGCTGCTAGTATTATCTAAAATTATTTGTACATCTCCACCTATAGGGCCTATTGCATAAATTGGTCTTTGGGCCATTAAATATTCGAAAATCTTACCTGTAACAATACCTTCATTATTCTCAACATCAGGAATAAGCAAAAGTAGTATTCCTGAACTCGCCATTTCTTTCACAACTTCTTCGTGAGAAATAGTTGGAACAAACTTGAACTTGCTAGAAAGATTTTCATCTTTTACTCTACTGATAAAACTATCAGGTACTTTTCCAATAAATTTAAAATTAAATACTGAAGTGTTTTTTGCTAAATATATTATCTGATCTAGTGGATAATCTTCGGAAACTGTACCTGTGTAAACAATTTCGTTTGTGTGTTTCGTTGTGTTAATATCTCCAAAATCACTTGTGTCGAAACCATTTGTCAGTACATGCGTTTTATTTGAAACACCATATCTATCAGAATAAATATTCTTTATGCTCTCGCTAACTGTAATTAATTCATCACAATTACGGATAACTTCTCCTTCTAAATTTTTATCTATTTTTCTAGCCAATTTTGTTGGATAAAACTTATCATAATAAAAAATATCTGTCCATGGATCTCGCAGGTCTGCTATCCATTTTTTTATGATATTACTCTTCTTTAATTTCAATCCAATAAGTTGAGTAGAGTGCGGTGGACTAGTAGTTACAACAACATCAATATTGTTTTCTTTTATTAACTCTACAGCTTTTTTGTATGCATGTTTATTCCATGCTTTCCGAGGATCTGGTATAAAAAAATTACCTCTAATAAATCTAGATATTTTCTTGAAGATAGACGGATTCCCTTCGTTGCTAAAACCTCCATAAGGAATTTGCTTATTTTTATTTAGTGATGAGTATAATTCTAATACCTCAACACTTTTTGTTTTATGAACTTCTATCCCTTTTACTTCATCCAACAGTGAAGAATCTTGTTGAGGATAAGAAGCGTAATTTTCGTCAACAGTAAGTATAATAGGCTCCCAACCAAACTCAGGTAAATACTTGGCAAACTTCAACCAACGCTGAACACCAGGCCCTCCCGCAGGTGGCCAATAGTAAGTTATGATTAGGATTTTTTTCATTATAATAAATATCTTTTCTTTTAACCACAAAGGACCGCTAAGTTTTTTCACTAAGTTCACAAAGGAAAAACTTAGTGCCCTTTGTGCTTTCCTTTGAGCTACTTTGTGGTTAATTCAAATACCCCTTTCCATTAAAACACTAATAGAATTGTCTTTTAACAATAATCCCAATCCCCAAAAGCAACAAACCAAACAACAAAATATTACTTCCAAGCATCAATTTATCGCCAGTAGCAATAATTTGTGGTTGAAATGTGAATACTATTTCATGTTTACCTTTTGGTATCCATAAAGCTCTAAGCACATAATCTGCTCTCGATATTTCTACAGCTTTACCATCGATAGTTGCTTGCCAACCTTTAGGATAGTAAATCTCTGAAAACACAGCTAAACCATCTTTTGTATTTTTAGAAACATATTTCAGTTCGTTAGCTTGGTAGTGAACTAACTCAACGGAAGGTGTTCCTTCTAAAATTATTTTATCACTTGGAATATTATTCTTAAACTTATTGTCAACAATTGCTTCATACCTCGAATTGAAACCAGTTAAACTTCGCATTTCTTCATCTGCATTTTCAACAAATTTAATATCATCTACAAACCAAGCATTTCCGTTAGTAGTAGGATTCAGTTGCACTTGCAGTCTATCTTTATTCGGAACAATAAAATATTTAACATTAAGCATATTCAGTACTTGTGTATTGTTTTTTGCCACTTGCATGTCCCAAAGCTCCTGATATCTTTTAAGTTTAGCTCCGTGGTAACCTCCAACAGATTGGTGGAAATAAGAAGTAGAGGAATTACTCATAGTGTTCACTGATGCATTGTAAACTCTGTAAATAGATTTGTCTTTAAGAATCTCTTTATCTGCATTAGACATTGTAAAAGGTTTCTCAACTTTACGCTTATTTACAAAACTATCGTTGTTAAGATAACGTTTGTCAACTCCTCCTAGATCCATCACCATAAAAAATGCAATTAAACCTAAAGCAATATTTTTAGAAATTTTCTCTTTCAAAGTCAGGCACAGCAACACGAAACTAACTAAAATAAAAACAAGGCTTCTAATTCCATCACTCTGCAACATATCAATTCTGTCAGCAATAATGGCTTCCATAGGGAATCCCATATTAGCATATTGAGCATCTCCAGCACCAACAAAATTAAATAAGAAAGAACCAAGTAATACAAATACTAAAGTCAATCCTCCAACAATAGCCATACTTAAACGCAATGATTTTTTCATATCACCTTTTTGTTTATCTCCAAAAAACCATTCCTTCAAAGCCAAAACTGCCAAGAAAGGCATAGTGAATTCCAATACAACTTGTATAGAAGCTACTGCTCTAAACTTATCGTACATAGGAAAAAAATCTAGCATTAAATCTGTTAGAGGCATGAAGTTCTTACCCCACGACAGCATCAAACTCATAACAGTTCCTGCTAATAGCCACCACTTGATTGTACCATCAACTATAAATAATCCTAAAACAAAAAGAAAAATAACGATAGCTCCAACATAAGCAGGACCAGACGTAAAAGGTTGATCACCCCAATAAGTAGGAGCATTTGCAATTATTTGTTTTATTTGTTGCTGTGGAACTCTACCCTTTAAAGCATTGGCTAAATTAGAATCTTCGGCAAGAGCTTCTCCTGAACCGCCTCCAGTAAAATTAGGAATTAGTAAATTGAACGATTCTACAATTCCATAACTCCATTGAGTAATGTAATCTCTATCTAAACCATCTGTTTTTCCAGATTTATCTTTATCAATTGTTAATTCCGACGGACCACGAGTAGAATACTTAGTGTATTCGTAGGTTGTCATCAACTTTGTAGCATTTGACCCAAAAGCTAAGACAACAGCTAAAATTAAAACTCCAGCACTCTTAGCAAAATCAGGGATTGATTTCTGTTTTATAGCCTCGTACAAGTAGAATCCACCTAAAATCAATATCAACAAACCTAAGTAGTAGGTCATCTGAAAGTGATTAGCATTAATTTCTAAGGACATAAACAAGGCCGTGATAATTCCACCAAGTAAATATTTTTTCCTGAAAGCCAAAATTATCCCTGCGGTAATCATAGGGAAATATCCTATTGCATGGGCTTTAGCATTGTGTCCAGCATCAAGAATTATCAGAAAATATGTGGATAATCCAAAAGCTAAAGCTCCTATTAGAGATACTCTCCAATCATTGCCCAGAAGTATCATCATAAAATAAAATGAAACGAAATATAGGAATAGGTAATCTGCAGGTCGGGGTAAAAACCTAATAGCGCTATCTATTGTCTTTATCCAATCGTGATTGTAAAGAACAGAGATTTGATAAGCTGGCATGCCTCCAAACATTGAGTTTGTCCAATAAGGTTCTTCGTTGTGCTCTTTTCTGAAATCTGCAATTTCTTGAGACATCCCCTTAAAGTTTGTAATATCACCCTGGTACAGTTTCTTTCCACTCAAAAGTGGGTTAAAATACACCATAGATATTAATATAAAAAGCCCCACTACAATTATGTGAGGCATATTTTTTTTCAGAATTTCCATTAGTTTTATGTTATTCAATTTTTGTTTCTTTTCGTTATTATCGTGATGCCGTGATGTCGTGACAATCGTGAAATTATTATTCACAACAAACTATCAACTACCCCCTATTCAACCTCTTCAAAATCCACATATTCCCCAGATTTATCAGTATTAATACCTTTATTATTTTTAGGTTTATTTACAACAGTTGTTTTCCCTTCTGGCTCACGTTTTTCTTCTGTATTTGCCCCATTTTGATACTGCTGATTAAATTTTTCTTGCATTTTATTTACAGCATATTTTTGTAAGTAGGGAGCAAAAAGTTTAGCTAAAAACTTAATCCCATAATACACTACAACTATAATTAATAATATTTTCATCAATTCTATATCTCTTTTTATTATTTTCTTTAATCGTGATAATCGTGATGTCGTGATAATTGTAATATTAATTTTCTAACACTACATTTTTCTACTTCCAAAACTGACTCTCATAGGTTTTCGGCTCTACGAGGTCTATACATCAATCAATTCAACAACTAAACACCACATTAACTAAACAGTCAATATTTTACCTATTAAACAGTTTATCAATTAAACAGTTAAACATCTAAACAACTCCTTAAAATTTACTAAGGTTTTTTCCTCTCAATTCAAACTTCTCTCCTAAGTACACCTTTCTGACCATCTCGTCGTTTGCCAACTCCTGTGGTGTACCTGCTTTTAGTATACTACCTTCGAACAACAAATAAGTTCTATCGGTAATTTCTAATGTTTCCTGTACGTTGTGATCCGTAATTAAAATTCCAATATTTTTCTCTTTTAAGCTAGCAACAATTCTCTGAATATCTTCTACTGCAATAGGATCTACTCCTGCAAAAGGTTCATCTAACAAAATAAATTTAGGGTCGGTTGCAAGTGCCCTAGCAATCTCAGTTCTACGTCGTTCACCTCCAGAAAGCAAATCTCCTCTACTTTTTCTGATATGTTCTAACCCAAATTCTTCTATCAGAGTCTCCATTTTCATATGACGTTCTTTCTTAGATAACTTAGTCATTTCTAGAACTCCCATAATATTATCTTCAATACTTAACTTACGGAAAACAGATGCTTCTTGTGCCAAGTATCCTACTCCTTTTTGAGCCCTTTTGTACATCGGATCTTCTGTAATCTCCATATCATCAAGATAAATATGCCCATGGTTTGGTTGAATTAAACCAACAATCATATAAAAAGATGTAGTTTTTCCAGCTCCGTTAGGCCCTAAAAGCCCAACAATTTCACCTTGCTCCACTTGTATAGAAACACCCTTAACAACCTTTCGGCTTTTGTACATTTTTACAATGTTATCGGCTCTTAATATCATATATAACTAATGTTTTTCTTCAAATTTAATCAACAACTCCCAAAGATAAAAAATGTAACCAACTAATAAAGGCAATTAACACAATTTAGCATTTGTAATCCATTTATTTGGGCGTGCCCCAAAAAGGGTCAGGCTTTCGCCTATATCTTTTTGCTAATGGTTCGACTACGCTCACCAACCGCAAAAAGGATGTCGGCTCTATCCTTCACGCAACATGATAAATAATGATTAACATTTTTCACCTTCCTTTTAATAATTTCTTGTAGAAACAAAACATTACTTAACTATTTGGTTGAAATTGATTCTTCTTCCTTTTTATTTTTTCTATTTACAAATGCAGAAATATAAATCGACAATTCATAAAGAAAAATTATAGGAATAGATACTAATACCTGACTAGAAATATCTGGTGGTGTAATAATTGCTGAAAGAATCAATACTCCTACAAAAGAATGTCTTCTATAATTCCTCATCATATCTGGTGTAAGCAGACCTACTTTTGTTAGAAAATACACTACAATTGGAAGTTCGAAGACTAACCCTGATGAAAGTGTAACGGTAGAAATTGTGCTTATGTACGATGCCAAATCTATTTCATTAAGAATCTCAGCACTTACTGTGTAACTAGCTAAGAAACTAATTGATAAAGGAGCGATCATGTAATACCCGAAAAGAACACCAACAATAAACAGTACCGAACTAAAGAACACAACTCCATTTGTATAGTTACGTTCTTTCTTAGTTAAACCAGGTTTCAGAAACCTCCACATTTCCCACATTATATATGGAAAAGCAACAATAAAACCTGCAATAAACGAAACCCACAAGTGAGATGTAAACTGCCCTGCCATTGTTCTGTTCTGAACAATAAAAGGCATCTCTCCTGAACACATTGATCCGCCATCGAACCCTAAAAAAGTTGAAAGTTGACACAACATTCTGTATGTAAAGAAATCTGGATCCTTTGGTCCAAAAATTACAGTATCAAAAATGAAACTTTTAGATAAAAATGCAACAATTGTAAATATAAAAATAGCAGCAAAAGACCTAACCAAATGCCATCTAAGTATTTCTAAATGCCCTAAAAATGACATTTCTTTTCCTTCAGCCATAAACCTCTTTTATTCGTCTAAATTATTCCTTCTTTAATAATGTCGTGCAAATGCACTACTCCTTTATACACATCGCCTTCAACTACCAGCAACTGAGTTATATCAAAACTTTCCATCTCTACTAGAGCTTTCGCTGCAAGTGTATTTTCATCGATAGTTTTAGGAGAAGCACTCATAATATCTTTAGCTGTAAGAGAATTGAAGTCTTCATTATTTTGAAGCATTCTACGCAAATCACCATCAGTAATAATTCCTACAATTACATCATCATGACTCAAAACAGATGTAACACCTAATCTACTTTTAGAAATTTCTATTATCACATCTTTTATAGATGTCTCAAGCTTTACAGATGGTTTGGTGTTACCGCTAATTAAATCTAAAACTCTCAAATAAAGCTTTTTACCTAAAGCTCCTCCTGGATGATATTTTGCAAAATCTTCACTTCCAAATCCACGTTTCTCAATCAAGGCTACTGCCAAAGCATCGCCAACTACCAATTGTGCTGTAGTGCTACTTGTGGGAGCTAAATTATTAGGGTCAGCTTCTTTATCAACAGTAGCATTCAATACAAAATCTGATTGTTTACCTAAGTAAGAATCTAAATTCCCCGTAATAGAAACTACCTTATTCCCTGTATTTTTTAATAAAGGAACCAAAACTTTTATTTCAGGAGTATTTCCGCTTTTAGAAATACAAATAACTACATCTCCATCTTGTATATTTCCTAAATCGCCATGTATTGCATCTGCGGCATGCATAAATATAGAAGGAGTTCCTGTAGAGTTTAGAGTAGCAACAATTTTATTACCAATATTAGCACTTTTACCTATACCAGTAACTACAACCCTACCTTTTAGGCTATATATTAAATCAACAACTTCTACAAACTCATCATTAACAAAATCTGCCAATTTCTTAATAGCTTCACTTTCAGCTATAATTACATCTTTAATTATATTTTTAATATTTTCTTTCATCAAATATTATTTAGCTATAAAAATTTTACCTATTTTAGTGATGCAAATGTATCTAAAAAATAGCAAACGAGCAGTTATGAACGTTAATGAAATAGATCTTCACAAAGAATTAAAAAAATATTTTGGTTTTGATACTTTTAAGGGAGAGCAGGAAGGAGTCGTAAGGAGCTTAATAAATGGTAAAGATACTTTTGTATTGATGCCAACAGGTGGGGGGAAATCTCTTACCTATCAGTTGCCTGCTTTGATTTTCGAAGGAACAGCAATAATTGTCAGTCCTCTTATAGCTTTGATGAAAAATCAGGTTGATGCTATTAGAGGAATTTCTACAAATAAGGGGATTGCCCATGTTCTTAATTCTTCTCTAAATAAAGGAGAAATTGAACAAGTAAAAAGCGATATTACCAATGGAGTTACCAAGTTGCTTTATGTAGCCCCTGAGTCTTTAACAAAAGAAGAAAATATAGAATTTTTCAAAAAGGTAAAGCTATCATTCTTTGCTATTGATGAAGCCCATTGTATTTCGGAATGGGGTCATGATTTTCGTCCTGAGTACAGAAATTTAAGAAACATAATTACCAAAATTGGTACAGTACCTATTATTGCTCTTACAGCTACTGCTACACCAAAAGTACAAGAAGACATTCAGAAAACATTAGGGATGAATGATGCTAAAGTTTTTAAAGCATCGTTTAATAGACCTAACTTATTTTACGAAGTAAGACCTAAGATACAGGTCAACAAAGAGATTATACGTTTTGTAAAAGGCCATCTAGGAAAATCAGGAATAGTTTATTGCCTTAGCCGAAAAAAGGTAGAGGAAGTAGCACAAATGCTTCAAGTAAACGGTATTAGCGCCCTACCTTACCACGCCGGATTAGATGCCAAAACTAGAGCAAAACATCAGGATGCTTTTCTTATGGAAGATGTTGATGTAATTGTTGCAACTATAGCTTTTGGAATGGGAATTGACAAACCCGATGTTAGGTTTGTAATACACCATGACATGCCTAAGAGTTTGGAATCCTACTATCAGGAAACTGGCAGAGCAGGTAGAGATGATGGCGAAGGAATTTGCGTGGCTTTTTATGCTTACAAAGATATTGAGAAGCTCGAGAAGTTTTTGGTAGGTAAACCCATTGCCGAAATGGAAGTTGGAAATGCACTCCTACAGGAAGTAGTTTCGTATGCCGAAACCTCTGTATCTAGGCGTAAATTTTTATTGCATTATTTTGGAGAAGAGTTTGATGAAGTTAATGGTGATGGAGCAGAGTTGGATGATAATTCAAAAAATCCTAAACCAAAAGTTGAAGCAGGAAAAGATGTAAAAATACTTCTTGAGGTAATTAAAGGAACAAATCAAAAGTTCAAATCTAAAGAATTAGTATTAGTACTTGAAGGTGAGTCGAATGCATTGATTAAAACACACAAAACTGATCAGAAACCATTTTTTGGTAAAGGGAAACATAAGCCAGACAAATTTTGGATGGCTGCTTTAAGGCAAGTAATGGTTGCTGGATTAATTACAAAAGATATAGAATCTTATGGGGTTGTTAAACTTTCTGATAAGGGAGAAAAATTCTTAAATTCTAATCCTACTAGTAGTTTTATGATAATTGAAGATCATAACTACGACAATATAGCCGAAGAAGAAAAAGCTCTTGAAACTCCTACTAAAAGCATTGGATTTGATAAAAAGTTATATGACATTCTTAAAACTCTTCGTAAAAAGGTTGCTCATCAAAATAGTATTCCTCCCTTTGCAATTTTCCAAGATCCTTCTTTAGAAGACATGGCTCTGCAATACCCTATAACTTTAGATGAATTAAAAAATATATTTGGTGTAGGAGAAGGAAAAGCAAAAAAGTTTGGTAAGAAGTTTATTGAAGCTATAAATAAATATGTAATAGAAAATGATATCACCAGACCTGATGATTTGGTAATAAAATCTCTAGTTAACAAGTCTACTAACAAGGTGTACATAATTCAGAAAACTGATCAGAAAATACCTCTAGTTGATATTGCAAAGAATAAAAACCTGAATGTAAATGAATTGCTCGACCAAATGGAAGCAATTATTAACTCAGGAACAAAAATAAATATCAATTACGAAATTGATGCAATGCTTGACGATGACCAACAAGATGAAATTTATGAATACTTTATGGAAGCCGAAACTGACTCACTAGATGAGTCAATGGAAGAGTTTGACGGAGAATATTCAGAAGAAGAAATTAGAATGGTTAGAATAAGATTTATGAGCGAAGTTGCAAACTAAATACAGTATTGTTGTAGAAAAGTCGAAGAGTTTATCTTCGACTTTTATTTATTTTAAAGGTTCTACCACTAATTTAGTGGAACGATCGTCACCTTGAGCGTGGTTGGTGAGCGTAGCCGAACTAGAGCCAAAGCGAAGTCGAAAGGTCTATTCCAAAATAACTTACATTATGTTATCACTGTTGCTATAGATGTTTCGACTACATTTCCTTTTGTTGCACAAAGGAAATTACGCTCAACATGACGAATATTCTAAATTATAAAATCCACACAAATGAGGATAGAACCATTAAAATAACAGTAGAACCATTTTAAATTTTTCACATCCCCTAAAAAGTTCGATTATAGATTAATACTATCTACAATTTATCCTTCCAAATAATTTGTTACTTTATCTCCCCCTATTACTGGCTCTTTATCATCAGAATAGTTCATTATTCAATCTTCATTAACAAAATTTTCATCAGTTACATTATTAATAGCTTACCTATAATGAATTTAAAATATTATAAAAATTAATAATAAAATTAAGAGTATATCAAGAATTAAAAAGATAATTGTACTGGTAGGAAGTAATAGCATAACGTAAATCAACAAACAGCTTGCTATCTATGTAGCTG
>JADGDT010000222.1 GCA_016744755.1 Ichthyobacteriaceae bacterium
GAAGTTCTTCTGGTTTACCGTGATCTAAGAAGTAATCACTCATTCCTAATATTGTTATTTTATTATTTTTTGAATTCTCATTTGACCATTCTAAAATAGAACTTCCAAAACCTCCTTTTTTTACTCCGTCTTCAATAGTAATAATAGTCTTGTAATCATTAAAAACTTTAGTCAACAGATCATTATCCAAAGGTTTAATGAATATCATATTAAAATGCCCAACCTTACTTTGAAATTCTACATCAAGATTTGAAATAGCTTCAGCAACAAAATTACCAGGATGACCAATAGATAAAATTGCAACGTCACTCCCTTTTTTTACCGTTTCTCCTTTTCCAATTTCAATTTTGGATATATCATTTTTCCAATTCTCAAAAACACCATTGCCTCTAGGGTATCTAATCGCAAAGGGTTTGTTAGAATTAATTGCAGTAAACATTAAGTCACGTAGATTATACTCATTCATCGGAGCAGAAACTATCATGTTTGGTATAGTTCGCAACCAAGCAATATCCATAACTCCGTGATGCGTTGCTCCATCTTCGCCAACAATACCACCCCTATCTATGCAAAAAGTTACAGGTAAGTTTTGTGTAGAAACATCGTGCACAACTTGGTCGTAGGCTCTTTGCAAAAAAGTAGAGTAAATTGCTACTACGGGCTTCATGCCTTGTGTAGCTAATCCTGCTGCAAGTGTTACAGCATGCTGTTCGGCAATACCCACATCAAAAGCCCTTTCCGGATATTTATCCATCATTAGTTTTAGAGAACTTCCACTAGGCATGGCAGGAGTTATTCCAACTATTCTCTCATCACTATCAGCAAGTTCTACAATAGTTTCTCCAAAAACATCTTGATATTTAATCAGAGTTTTATCACCTTGTTTCTTTAAGGAATTTCCTGTTTCTATATCAAATTTACCTGGAGCGTGAAATCTAACTTGATTATCTTCAGCAATTTTATATCCCTTTCCTTTTTTAGTAATTACATGAAGG
This sequence comes from Ichthyobacteriaceae bacterium, assembly GCA_016744755.1. Lineage (GTDB taxonomy): Bacteria > Bacteroidota > Bacteroidia > Flavobacteriales > JADGDT01 > JADGDT01. The sequence continues at coordinate 996 of JADGDT010000222.1, forward strand.
AATTTTGGGCCATTGTATTTTGTGATTTCTTTAAATGCTGACAATAATTCATTTATGTTATGACCATCTACAGGACCGAAATATTTAAAATTAAAATCTTCAAAAATATTTTTAGAATTACGTTCTCCTTTTTTTATTGATGAAAGATATTCTTTTAATGCCCCAACATTTGGGTCAATTGCCATGGCGTTATCATTTAGAATAACTAGTGTGTTCGCATTGGCAACACCAGCGTGGTTCATTCCTTCAAATGCCATTCCCGAAGCTATGCTTGCATCACCAATAACTGCTATATGGTTTCTATTTTCTGTTTTTATTTTAGATGCAATTGCCATTCCTAGTATTGCAGAGATGGAAGTTGAAGAGTGTCCTGTTCCGAAATTATCATATTCACTTTCCGCTATTTTAGGAAAACCACTAATTCCACCTTTTTGTCTGTTAGTGTCAAAAATATTCTTTCTTCCAGTAATTATTTTATGAATATATGCTTGATGACCAACATCCCAAACTAATTTATCGTTTGGTGTTTCAAAAAAATAATGAATAGCTAGGGTTAACTCAACTACTCCTAGGCTTGCTCCCAAATGACCTTCTTTTGTAGAAACTATTTCAATAACAAATTCACGTAACTCTTTAGCCAAAACTTTGAGTTCTGTTAAAGAAAGTCTTTTTAAGTCTTTAGGTGAATTAACTGTATCTAATAATGCCATTTATTAATTTTATAGAAGAACAAAGGTAGTAAAAGGATGTTAGTAAATAAACGAAATTGTTTTGCATGAGGGATAGAGTGGTTACCCCGCAGAGAATGTAAAGACGCAATACTTTGCGTCTTGAAATGAATGAGGAGTATGAACGAAAGCCCGACCTTTTAATTTTTGAATTTTTCACTCAAAAATTAAAAGGTCATGCCCCAATAATCAGCAATTATTTTTTACGACTAAAAATCAAAGCTAAAATAAATACTGTAGAAGCAACTATCCCAATAATGCTCGTAGTGTTTACCCCAATTTCTCGAAAAAACATGATGTCAATATTGTAAGCAATCATTACTATACCTGCAAGTATCAGGTAAATCCTCCATTTCTCCATACTTTATTATATTAGACCTTGAATATTTGTAGTGAATAATTTTACAGCAATAGCTAGTAGTATTATCCCAAAAACCTTACGTATCACACTTATTCCTGCTTTTCCAAGTACACGTTCTATTACATCAGATTTTTTCAAAACTATATAAACTAATATCAAGTTTAGTATAATTCCGATGATTATATTTATAGTTTCAAGTTCAGCTTTTAACGATAGTATGGATGTTAAGCTTCCAGCACCTGCAATCAATGGGAAAGCAAGGGGTACAATTGAAGCTGTTTCTGGCTCTTCGTCTTTGAAAAGTGTTATCCCAAGAATCATTTCTAATGCGAAAAAGAAAAATATAAATGAACCCGCTACTGCAAATGAGTTTACATCAATTCCTATAAGTTTCAATATCTCTTCACCCACAAATAAGAAGGAAATCATAATAATACCCGAAACAATAGAGGCTTTCTTAGATTGTATATGCCCTACTTTAGCTTTTAAATTAAGTATTAATGGAATACTACCAATAATATCAATAACAGCAAAAAGTACCATTGTAGCCGTTATTATTTGTCTAATGTTT
>JADGDT010000103.1:0-5549 GCA_016744755.1 Ichthyobacteriaceae bacterium
TTGAGGATTTTTTTTGTTTGTAAAAGTTTATGCTTTGCTGGTTATGATACCTGCGGTATCTGGTGGTGGGGCATTGCACCTACGGTTTATTAAAATTAACAATATCTGTTTTAGGAAAACATTTCTAAAGCTTCTACTTCATTGTACCACTTGGCTATTTTGACTCTTGCAACATCTTTATCAGTGTTGTTTTCAAAGATGTATGATAATTTCTGAGCTAATTGACATGTTTCTTGTATTGAATGATATTCACTAAAAAGTATTCTAGCTCTTTCAGCTTGGAGTTTAGTCCATTTACTTGGTGATTTGAATAATAAGAATCTACTTCTAGCTAGTAGTTGCCTTCTTGTATCTCCATTCTAAAATATATATGGATTAAATTTTATCTTTGTTATTTTAGCTTGGCTCATAGCCTCATTTTCCATGTATATAGCCAACCAACGTAATTTAATTCTTTCTTCTTGAACAGCTTCTGATGCTAACATTTGAACATGAAACCTATCAGTTACGATTGAAGTTTTAGGGAAACATTTCTTGGATACCTGCGGTATATGGTGGTGGTGCGTTGCTACGGTTTATTAAAATTAATGATCATTGATCCCAATTGATGTAATTCAGATTTTGGCAACAGTAATTGAGAATCTAATTATACGTACTACAACATACCATGCACTTGTAGAATTCTTTGAAAAATTTAGAGTAGAAGAAGTAGAAATAACCAACATTAATATTGATGAATTACAATTAAAGGAAGTATATTTTCATAAAGATGCTGTATTAATAATGATTAATCGTGATGATAATTTTTCTTATTCTACATGGCGACACATATTTCAAGAGTGGAGATATACTTCTTGTATCAGGTACTCAAACAACTTTTGAGGATATAAGATTTAAAGTGGGCTAATTTTTTTTAAAACATTATTGAATATTATTCCAGATGAGAAAATATAGGTAATAAGATTAATTATTATATAATCTATAAATCTTCGAATTCTACACTTGTAAAACTCTCTACATTACTTGTACCTTCTTCTTGTTCTTCAATTTCAGAAACTGTTGCAAAATCAGATTGGTGTTTTTCAGAAATTACTTCCTCTCCTCTATGTTCCAAAACGTAATCGGTAGTTTCTAGTAAGGCATCTTTAAAACCTTCGAAATCTTCTTTGTATAAATATATTTTGTGTTTTTTGTAACGAAATGAACCATCCTCGTTTGTGTACTTTTTGCTCTCGGTAATGGTGATGTAGTAATCGTCAGCTTTGGTAGATCTCACATCAAAAAAATATGTTCTTCGGCCTGCTCTTAGCGCCTTAGAAAAAATTTCTTCATTCTCTCTTGTCCTTTGTATTTCGCTCATTTTTCAGTTAGTTAGATTGCATCTATAAAGATTAAATAGTTCATAATTATTGAACAAAAAAGGGAAATTAATCTATGATGATTGTATCTATAATTATAGATATAATAACACAAATCTATAAAAATATTTGACTCATCAATCAATTCTAATAATCTTCTTTAATTTATGAATTTGTATTATATGATACATACTAGTACTGTAGTTTATTACTTGTTGTAAATGAGTTTGTTGCATTGTTTATGTTTGCTATTTAGAATAGTTATTTATCGTTTGATAAATTGACATTAATTCTTGTTTTTTTTCATTTTATATATGGTTGTAAGAATGAGATTTTAACAATTGTAGTAGATTACTTTCTCGACAGGATTTTAGTAGGGTATTGAAGTTTTAATTACTGATATTTATAGTATATATTCATCACATCTTTAGACTGTTCAGCATTAAGTTTAATTGATTGAAAATATTAATGTTCATTTATTGAATATTGTATATATTTGCAGCTTTAAAAATAACATTTAAACACGTTCTTTATATGCTTACAAGAAGACATATCAGGGCTAAAGTGATGCAATCAGTTTACGCCTTTGTTCAATCAGGAAGAGATAATATTACTGTTGAGCAGAATAATATGTTAAGGAGTATCGATAATATTTTTGATTTATATCTACTTCAACTGGAGTTTGTTGTTGCGGTTGTGGAATGGGATAAGACCATGATAAATAAGAAGAAAAATCGTCTTTCTAGTAGAGAAAGAATTCCTGCTATTGATGAATTGTTAGCAAATAATTTGTTTGCCCAAAAGTTAGCTCAAAACACAGTTCTACAACAAAACCTTGATGATAATAATTTAAGTTGGAAGAACAACGATGAGTATCTTCAAATCTTATTAAAAGAGATTAAAGAAAGCAATCTTTACACAAAATATGTAGCTAGAGAAAAACACACTTTCAAGTCAGATAAAAATTTTATTGTAGATGTGTTTAAAGAGATTATAGCTCCAAACGAGAAACTTCACGACTTCTTTGAAAGCGAAAATATATCATGGTTAGGTGATATTGCTGTTGCAAATAGTATGGCTGTAAAATCGTTGACTCTTATTTTTGATGATTCTGAAGATGATCAGCATTTAATGAAACTTTACAAAGATGATGAAGATAGAGAATTTGCTATAGACTTATTTTCAAAAACAGTTGCTAATGCTGGTATATTTAGTGATTTAGTTGCTGAAAAAACACCGGGTTGGGATGCAGAAAGAATAGCACAATTAGATCTGATAATGATGCAAATGGCAGTTTGTGAGTTTATGAAATTCCCTTCGATACCTACTAAAGTAACCATCAACGAATACCTTGAAATATCGAAAGATTTTTCTACTCCAAAAAGTAAAGTATTTATAAATGGTGTGCTAGATAAGCTTTGGAGAGACCTTGATAAAGATGGAAAAATAAATAAGTCGGGGAGAGGTTTGGTTCAATAGTATCTTCAAAATTACATTAAAGAAGATTCTGATTTGAAATAATCTTTTTTATATTTGACGAGTTAAACTAAAAATTATTCCAATAAATTAATATTATTATGAAAACTTTTAAAATTGTAACCTTTGCTGCTGCATTGGGATTGTTATCATCTTGTGGAGACGATGCTTCTAGTAGAGTTCAAAAAGTAAATGTAGATAAAGTAGAGCAAGAGGCTATTGATAAAGCTAATTCACCTGTAATGACATTCGAAGAAACCAAATATGATTTTGGAGATATGGTTGAAGGTGATGTTTTAGAAACTGTTTTTAAATTTAAAAATACTGGTAAATCTCCTTTGATTATTACAAATGCACGTGCATCTTGTGGTTGTACAATACCTGATTATTCTAGAGAGCCATTAGCTGTTGGAGAAGAGGGAGAGATTAAAGTTAAGTTTAACTCTAGAGGTAAGCACGGCAAACAAAACAAAAGAGTAACTATTACAACTAATACAGAGAATGGTAGAGAGTTGTTGTATGTACTTGCCAATGTTGCTAAAAAAGAAATCTAATAACTAATTATACCTATTAATATGAATACAATTTTGTTACAAGCCGGAGGAAGTGGAATGCAATCTGCCATTATGCTTGTGTTAATGTTCGCAGTAATTTACTTTTTCATGATAAGGCCACAAGTGAAAAAATCTAAAGCAGAAAAGAAATTCCAAGGAGATATAAACAAAGGAGATAAGGTTGTTACTACAAGCGGAATCCATGGTAAAATTTCTGAATTGAACGATGCTACTTGTGTAATAGAAACTGGAGCTGGAAGAATTAAATTTGAACGTTCAGCTATCTCTCAAGAGTTAACTGCTGCGAGTTATAGTACAGAAGAGAAGAAGTAATTCTCTAATTTGTATAACCTATATGAGCCTCCATTTTTGGAGGTTTTTTTTGTCCTATATGGACAATTTAATAGTCCATAGCAGAACAAATTTATTGTTTATCATAAGTCAAAAGTTGCATTTATGGGTTGAATCTAAGATCAAAAAAAACTCACATATACAACAGCATACGTAAGTCTTTAATTATTTTTTTGGTATAAATATAAAATTAGAAGCTTTCAGAAACTCTTTTCATTGCACTTGCAATTTCATTAGCAATACTTTGAACTTCCTTATTCTCCACTGATTGTAGGTAAGTGATAGGGTTTACAACTGATACTTTTACTTTTCCATTACCCTTTTCGTTTAAAGAAATATTACAAGGCAAAAACGCACCCATATCTTCATCTGCCATTACCGAATTGTAAGCGTGTTTAGGACTACAAGCACCTAAGATTTCGTAACGTGGCATATCAATATCAAGTTTATTCTTAACAGTACCACTCAAATTTACTTCGGTAATCACACCAAATTTTTCAGCTTTTAGCGCTTCTATCACTCTCCCTTTTACTTCGTCGAAAGAACCTTTAACTATTTTATTAAATGTATATGACATATTTTTTATTTTAAATTGTGAAATACAAATTTATAGACAATCTAATTAAGTTATGTAATTTTTATGACGTAAGATATATTTTATTTAATTTGTAAAGAAATCAAATATATTTCCTAGAGTACTAGTACTTCCTTTGTACAGCTCAGTGTAGTGACATCTAGAACATGAAATTGCTGTAAACTTTTTATTCTGAACATCGAATATCTTAGAAAAAACACCACCTGTTGTTCTTATTTCATCTGTTTCGTATTGTGTACTGCCACATTTTGGGCAAACATAACCTTGTTGCTTTTGCATAATTCACTTTTTTAATTACTAAATATATTATTTTCCTAAGTTCTTCAACAACCTAAAAGCTTTCTCTACTTGGTTATCATCAACAATAATAGTGAACTCGTTTGTGGTAGAAATAACCTCCTGTATATTTATTCCATCCCAAGCTAAATCTCTAAAAATGTAGTAATAAATTCCAGCTACTTTAGTATTTTCTTCTGGTAGCTTTATGGTTAACGACGATAAACCTATTTTTTTAGAAATAACTATCTCATCTTTAAAAATACTTTCTACTTCTTCCTGAAATTTATCGCTAATTACAATTGTAGTTTCGTAAACTCCCCTAGATACAGCGTAGTACAAATCAGGATGAGAACCTACTAATTCTAAAAATGTTAATTGATTTTTAATCAATGTTTCAGAAACAGAGAAAGTGTAATCTGCTAATTTAGATCTAACAGTAATATCTCCAAGGTTATTCAAAACTCCTTTTACTTTATGGTTAATCTGAAACTCAAGAGTTGGTGCCAAACGCTTTATAGCCATCACTATTGCCCCCTGATTAATTTCTTTTCGTAAATCCTCTTTTACAGTAGGCAGAATATCCTTAGCCAAAGAAGTCATATTTATCAATCCTTGTGCTAATGCACTCTCCAAAAATGGTTTTTTCTTTATTATTTCTTCTACCGATTGTGCTACTGTTTTCATCTTTGCTAATTTTTTAATGTTTAATGTTTAATGTTTAATGATTCAATGTTTTAATGAGTCAAATCTCTATTGTATAAGTGGTTGATTAATTCTGTTGGTTAATGCTGTTGGTTAATACGGTTGGTGAGCGTAGCCGAACCATGAGCTGCTAACTGGTTAATGCTGTTGGTTAATACGGTTGGTGAGCGTAGCCGAACCATGAGCTGCTAACTGGTTAATGCTGTTGGTTAATACGGTTGGTGAGCGTAGCCG
>JADGDT010000103.1:5649-11479 GCA_016744755.1 Ichthyobacteriaceae bacterium
AACCATGAGTTGCTAACTATTCTCTCTCTGTTATATTTCCATCCTCCACAAAGGTATTGTTATATTTTTAACACTTTGTTAATTTATAGCCTATTTTTTTATAAAAATATATTTTAATCCATTTTGAATATACTTTTGTAATGTAAAAAAACATAGAGATGGTAGTATTAAAATTTGGAGGAACATCAGTAGGCTCTATAGAAAGGCTTAGAAAGTTACCTGAACTTATAAATAGAGAAGAGGATGTAATAGTTGTATTATCGGCGATGTCGGGTATAACAAATTTACTAGTATCAATTGTAAATAGTATTTCTACTAAAAACATTGTAAAAGCTAGTACCACTTTAGAAGAGATAAAATCCAAGTTTGTAGATACCGCTTCTGAATTATTTTCTGTCGAAAATTCAGAAATTGCTATTGAGAGAATCAATAAAAGAATTGATATTATTTCTGCTGAATTTGGAAATGAAATAGGAGAGGGTAAAACCATATTGGCTCAGGGAGAATTAATAACTACCGAGATGTTCTCTTTCTATCTTAACACTATTGGAGTGAGTAATCAGCTGTTGATGGCTACAGATTTTATGTTTCTTGATGAAGAAAATGAACCTAATGAAAAAGAACTCCCTAACTTGCTTAGAAGTGCTATGTCTGATTCTCATAAATTATTCATCACCCAAGGATTCATTGCTAAAAATATTAATGGCGAAATTGATAACTTAAACCGTGGAGGCAGCGATTATTCTGCTTCTTTGATAGGTGCGGCATTAGATGTTAAAGCAATAGAAATATGGACTGACATTGATGGGTTTCACAATAACGATCCTCGTTATGTAGATAATACAGAACCAATAGAATATTTAAGTTTTGATGAGGCTGCTGAGCTAGCTTATTTTGGTGCTAAAATTTTACACCCTGCAAGTATTATTCCTGCTCGCAAAAAATCTATTCCTGTTTGGCTTAAAAACACAATGCAACCAAAAGCTTTCGGAACATTAATTTCTAACAACTATCTATCTCCTGGGATTAAAGCTGTAGCTGCCAAAGATGGTATTACAACTATCAGAATTCAATCGGGAAGAATGTTACAAGCTCACGGTTTTCTGAAAAGAGTATTTGAAGTTTTTGACAAGTACAAAACACCAATTGATGTAATTACAACATCAGAGGTAGCAGTATCTCTAACAATTGACAATACTTGTAGACTACATGAAATAGCAGAGGAATTAATGGATTTCGGTAGGGTAAAGGTTAGAAAAGATTGCTCTATTGTAAGTATAGTTGGGCATCAGATAACTACAACCCCACGTTCTATAACTAGGATTTACGAGTCGTTCGAACATATTCCTACTCACATGATTTCTTTTGGTGGTAGCAGTAATAATATTACTTTTGTAATTGATGCCGAAAATAAAACATTAGCATTACAAACTTTAAACACTCAACTCTTTACAAATAAAACTCATGTATAATTCAGAATTACTCAACAAATTAAAAAATATTCAAACACCTTTTTACTACTACAATATAGATGTACTTAGAGGAACTCTAGAAGCAGCAATAAGTGCATCTTCTAAATATGGATATCATATACATTACGCAATTAAGGCAAATGCCAATCCTCGTATACTTAACATTATTCAAGGATATGGATTTGGAGCAGATTGTGTAAGTGGTAACGAAGTTAGTAAAGCCGTAGAACACAGTTTTGATAATTCTAAAATTGCTTTTGCAGGAGTAGGAAAAACAGATTTTGAAATAAATACTGCAATTGATGCAAATATTCATGCTTTCCATGTAGAATCTGTTCACGAACTTGAAGTTATTAACGAACTGGCAGAAGCAAAAGATAAAGTTGTAAACGTAGCATTTAGATTAAACCCAAATGTAGACGCTAAAACTCACGCTTACATAACTACAGGACTCAACGAAAATAAATTTGGAATTAATCCATGGGAGCTTGAAGACCTAGTTGAACGTTGTTCAGATTTTAAAAATTTAAAACTTATAGGTATTCATTTTCATATTGGTTCTCAAATAACCGACATGACTGTTTTTGAAGAACTAGCCATTAAAGTAAATTCATTAATGGATTGGTTTGAGGATAAGGGAATTGAATTGCCTTACATTAATCTTGGTGGTGGGTTAGGGGTAGATTACGAAAATCCTGCAAATAAAATCCCTGATTTTGACGCTTATTTTAAAGCTATTTACGATAATTTAAAAACTAGAGAGAATCAAGAAATACATTTCGAACTTGGTAGATCTCTTGTAGGTACTTGTGGCGATTTGATTTCTAAAGTTCTATATATAAAAAATGGACTTAAAAAGAATTTTGTTATTGCTGATGCTGGAATGACTGACTTACTACGCCCAGCTTTGTACAAGAGTGTGCATGTAGTTGAAAATTTAACTTCAACGCTAGAGAATGTAGTTTACGATGTTGTAGGACCAGTTTGCGAATCTTCCGATGTATTTGCCAAGGATCTTTCTCTACCAAAAACTCAACGTGGCGACTTACTTTGCATAAGAACCACTGGTGCTTACGGACAAGTAATGTCATCAAACTACAATCTTAGAGATTTTGCTAAGGCTTATTATTCTGATGAAGTTTATGAGTATCAAGAAGAGACTATATTGGCTTAAAAGAATATAAGTAGGTATTTGAGTTTTCAAACTCAATGCCTACTTACTATTATCTATAAAAAACCATCAGTTAGTTTTATTACCAAAAAGCTTCTTTATCTCCCTTTCAGAGTACCACGCAGAGAATGAAACACCAAGAGATCCTTTCTTTTTTGACTGAGTAAAACGCACAGACATTTTTCCTAAAAACTTGGTATAATCCAACACCACATAATCTGAAACAGTAGGAATATTAATTTCCTTTTTACTTTTATCCTTAAACCCTTCCGAAATGGTATTATTTACCTTTTCAAAATCTTCAGGTTTTATTGAGAAATCTGAATAATCATTAACCTGAACATCATTTTGATTTTCGTAGGTGATTAAATATATATTATTTTGCTTTACACATTCTATGTGTCCCATTTCGTAGCCACCTACACTACCTATTTTCTCCTTACCGTGTTGCTTTTGTGCGTAAATATTATTTAATAAAAACGTAATTAGTAAAAGTAATTTCAGTTTCATATTTTCTTTTTTTACTTGTAATTTATCGCTTATTATTAATCAAGTGTTTCTTGCATCACACAGTGCCTGTAATCCATTTATATCAAGATTAAATAACTCTCTATTTTGTATAAAATAATTTCCCTGTTGCTAAAAGTCCCACAAAGGTAGAAATTGTAAATACTAAACTACTTATACCCAATTGCATTCCACCAGAAAGTATGTGTCCACTTGTACAACCACCTGCCATTCTTGCTCCAATTATTAATATAAATCCCCCAACAAAAGCCCAAATTATTCTTTTGCTTGATGAATTTCCTTTAAACCTTTCCCATCCACTATAAATTAAATTAATTTTGAATTCTTTCTTTATTAGCGAAATAATTAAACCTGCTAAAAATGCACCTGCTAAGAATATCATTTCCCAATTCCCAGGTGTTTCAATTTTAATAAAATATTCGTTTTGAGATAATCCTACCATAAAATCGGCAACATAAGGGAAAGATGTTGATGCACCAATTGGTCTATTAAATACTGATACTAGTATCATAATTGAATTTAATACTCCTAAAGCAATACCTGCATAAAGCCATTTATAATTATTTCCCTTCTCTATTTTATGTAACCCAAAAGCAATGGATACAAACAAGGCAGCAATAGCTACACTTACAACATAATAAAGAACATTAGTACCCATTAACGAATTAATTGAAATTGCTCCAAGGTCAGGACCCAAAATACTGCTTATTGAAGGTAGTAATAGAGTATATACTAAGCCACCAAACAGTCCTCCTATTATTCCTACTAAAGCATCAAGCGATCCTTGTCCTAAAGAAATTGGTAAAGTACCAGGGCAATAACCTAATATTGCCATACCAGCACCAAATATTAAACCACCTAATAGAATACCTCCTACCATAAATGGTTTAATATGATAAATTGAAAGTCCCATTCCAACTTCAATATTCAATAATATTATTCCTAAGCCTACTGCAATTGCAATAGCTTTTAATACTGCAAAATCCTCTAGTCTTGCTAAACCACTAATAACATTAAATTTATTCAGATTGGCGTATTGTATAATAGCACCAAAAATAAAACCGAAAATTAAAATCATTATTACCATAATATATTATTTTAATAAGAAACGCCTCATTAATTTTCTTAACGAGGCGCTCTGAATTTATTTAAATATTAATACTTGTAAACAAAAAAAGATTAATGACTCATTAATGCACGTTTTGCTTCTGCCTCTAAGTTAACATATGGTGTCCCTTCTACCGTAACTCCAACAAAATCTATTGTTCCGTTATTGAACTTACTTGGTGTTGGATATTGTTCACTCACAGCATCACCACTATCAAAACCAACGCATAATCCATCTCCCGAAAGGGTAAATTTAGCAGGTTGTGTTCTCATAGCACCTTCGGCAACTGCTTTCCCATCAATATAAAGGGTTGTTTTACCGTGTGATTCACCTTTATCTCCTGCTTTTTCTTTCTTAAATTCCATACCGATAGTATGTTTACCAGGTGTAAAGTTTATTGAAGATTCAAAAACTTGCTCTGGGCTAATTCCTAAGAAATTATATACATAATAAAGCTTATTGTTTTTGATAAATAAAGAGTGTCCTCCAAAACGCGAACCATGTGCAAAAACTACTCCTGATGTTTTATTAGTAATTTCAACATTAGCCAATATTTTATACGAACGACCTCTAACATTAACAGCATTACCTTCTGGTACTGGTGCTGCAAATGGATAATAAACATATCTGTCTCTTGCAGGCTCTTGCGACGGTCTTTCAATTCCAATTATTTCAGCAGCACTTCTATCGTCTAGAGGTAAAACATTATTTATTTCAGCTTCTACAAACCAAGCATCAATCAATTCTTGTAATTTTTCTGGATTTTCTTTTGCTAAATCTTTAGATTCCGATCTATCAACATCTACATGATATAACTCCCAATCATCTTTATCAAAATTACTTCTACCCGAAAGTGGAGCATGTACAGCAGCTGCTTTCCAACCTTCTTTCCAAATTCCTCTAGAACCTAGCATTGCAAAATACTGAACTTTCTTTTGTGTTGGATCATTTGGTTTTGCATCAAAAGTATATGCCATTGAAACTCCTGATAATGGTACTTGTTTTACACCATTATACTCTTCTGGCATTTCCAAGCCAATTGCTTCAAGTAATGTAGGTACAATATCTACCGAGTGGTGGTATTGGTTTCTAATTTCTCCTCTTGCTTTAATTCCTTTAGGCCATGAAATAACTAATGGATCGTTTGTACCACCAGCATATTGCGAATAACGCTTAAACATTTTAAATGGAGCCGAAAATGCTGATGCCCATCCTGTTGGATAATGCTCATATGTTTCTGGTCCACCCAATACATCTAAATATTTCATGTTTTCTTCTAATTCATCTGGAAAATTATTGAAGAATTTGTTTTCGTTAACAGAACCATTTGGAGAACCTTCTCCAGATGCTCCATTATCGGCAGCATAAAGAACAATTGTGTTTTCTAATTGTCCACTTTCTTCTAAATAGTCAACAACTCTACCTACTTGTGCATCGGTATATTCTGAAAAGGCAGCATAAACCTCTGCCATTTTTGCAAATAATTTCTTTTCGTCATCGTTTAAAGAATCCCAAGGGCGTACATTATCAATAGCCTCTGCCATATCTTCA
>JADGDT010000223.1 GCA_016744755.1 Ichthyobacteriaceae bacterium
TGTTAAATCAGGATCTAATCGTTTCAACTTGTTTTTTGTGGTCGAAATTGTGAGCAATTCCACTATCAATTCCGTCTTTAATTGCACTCTTTAATGCAATTACCTTGCTTTCTTCTTCTTCTAGAAGTCTTAGCCCAGCACGAATAACCTCACTAACATTTTTAAATCTTCCTTCACTAATTCTGCCTTGAACGAATTGGTCAAAATAATTCCCGAGTGATACTGATGTATTTTTGTTCATTTTATTTAAATTTTCTCAAATATACCAATAATTGGTAAGTTTCCCAAATTACACACAACCCTTGTTTATACCTTAAATAATTCCTATAATTCACTTCCTTCATAAACAATTACATCTATGATACAACCAACTCCTAATTTATTATCCCAATAATCATCTCCGCATCTCCAATGATTTATTAGCTTTGTTAAAAGTAAAAATTAACAATATGGAACTAAGGATATCGTCAAATTTTGATGCAGGAAACATTGAAGTTGTTAGTCTAAAAAGTTATAGCGAAATTAATCTTAATATTAGAAAAGATACTCATTCTGATTTTTTACAATGGTTTTATTTTAGGTTACAAGGAGCTAAAGGAGAGTCGTGTAATTTAAACCTTCTAAATGCTGGTGAGTCTGCATACCCAAAAGGTTGGGAAAATTATCAGGCAAGAGCTTCTTACGATAGAGAAACCTGGTTTCAAGTACCTACAAAATACGATGGTAGTGTTTTGAGCATAGAATTTACTCCCGAATACGATTCGGTTTACATAGCATATTTTGCTCCTTTCTCTTACGAGCAACATTTAAATTTGGTTAACAATGCTCAACAATCTCCTTTATGTAGTTTAGAATCAATTGGTGAAACTTTACAAGGTAGGCCAATTGATTTTCTTCGTATTGGCGACGGAGATACCAAAAAGAAAAAACTTTGGGTTATAGCTAGGCAACATCCTGGAGAGTCAATGGCCGAATGGCTTGTACTTGGATTAATAAGTAAATTACTTGACGAAGATGATGCTGTGGCAATAAGCTTACTCGAAAAAGCAAATATATTTATAGTCCCGAATATGAATATTGATGGTAGTATTCTAGGTAATCTTAGAGTTAATGCAAAAGGTGTAAACTTAAATAGAGAATGGGCTGAACCAAGTTTAGAAAATAGTCCTGAAGTATTTTATGTAAAAGAGAAAATGAGGGAAATAGGTATGGATTTCAATCTCGATGTTCATGGAGATGAAGGATTACCTTATGTATTTATTTCTGGTATTGAAGGAATTCCTTCTTTTAATGAAAAGCTAAGTAATCTTACCGATAGCTTTTTTACTAACTGGAAACAAATAAATCCTGATTTGCAAGATGAATATGGATATCCTAAGAATGATGCAGGCACTGCTAATTTAATGATTTGCTCTAAAAATTTAGGAGAGGAGTTTAAATGTTTATCACAAACTTTAGAAATGCCATTTAAGCAAAATGACAATATCCCAGATGCTGTTTATGGATGGTCTCCCGATAGATCAATGAAATTAGGAGAATCTCTGGTGAATAATTTATTGAGTATTGTAGATGATCTGTAATATTTAGATTGCACTAAATACAACCTTTACAGCATACTATAAAATAGAATTAAATTCTGTAAAAAAGCAAAAAAAACACTGAATCATCCTATATAGATAACCAGTGTTTTTTTTACAATAAACAACTATATATATTCCTTTTATAATATTTACTATAAACGAAATATTTGAGAAATTTTAGTTTTTACTTTATTAACTGCGTTTTGATAAAATATCCTTTTCATAACCTTGTATATCCTTAATGTAATCAACTCCTACAGACACATTTTTATTAGCACAATACTGATCCCAAACTGCTCCAAAAGGCATAGTTTTTAATTCTTCTAACAAAGCTAATCTTTCAAAATTTTGACCATTTTCTTCGTACGTCAATAATTTATCTGTTGGCTCTAGAAGAGCAATTAAAAATGCTTTTTGTGTTGCTCTAGTCCCTACAACGTATGCTCCAACTCTATTTAAACTTGCATCAAAAAAATCTAATCCAATATTCACTCTATCTAACACCTTCGATCTTACTATTTCCTGAGCAATAAGCAATGTATCATCGTTAAGTGTAACTACGTGATCACTATCCCAACGTACACCACGAGTAACGTGAAGTAATATTTCATCTACAAATTGTAATGTTGAAGATATTTTATCACCTACTTGCTCAGTTGGATGAAAATGACCGTTATCTAAACAAATTAATTTGTCATTTTTAACAGCATAGCTTAAGTAAAAATCATGAGAACCAACAACCATTGATTCCGATCCTATACCGAAAAGCTTACTTTCAACTGCATCTTTAAGGTGCTCTTTTGGATACTCTACTTCAAAAATTTCGTCAAGAGATTTTTTCAATAATTCTCTATGACCGTTTCTATCTACAGGCATGTCTTTTGATCCATCTGGTATCCAAATATTATGAACACAAGCACTACCCAATTGTTTCCCCATTTCTGCAGAAATTTTTCTACACTGCTTAACATGGTTTACCCAAAAAGCTCGTATTTCTTCATCTTTACTAGAAAGCGTAAAACCATCGTCAGACTTAGGATGCGAAAAACATGAAGCATTAAAATCTA
>JADGDT010000104.1 GCA_016744755.1 Ichthyobacteriaceae bacterium
CTTAGAATGATAATCAGCAATAATAAATTCCATTGTTTTTCTATTGCTTATTCCTAATTTATTGGTTCTATCTCTCCTAAGGTCGCAATACTCTTTTGGGTATTTTAATTCTAAATTTCTATATACTTCCGATTTTATTTTTAAATAATCATCTAACGATATTTCTTCTCTTTTATATTTTTCGTAAGCAATTTTCTTACGATTATCTTTCTCATTTATAAAGTCCTTTAGTTTCTGACTAGAATCTTCATAAATTTTTCTAATATCCTGCAAATCTATATTACTATCTCTATATTTTTTTATTTTGCTAAAACCGTAGTATCCTATTGGGGGAACTTTATTTTCTTCCTCTGCATACTTTATGTATTTTACAGCAATATCATGATTTAGATCAATTTCTATCTTTTCTTTTTTAGTTTCTAATTCTTCTTTTGTGAATTTAGAATAGTCAATGGAATTATCAACAGGCTCTTTTTGATACACCACTACTATAGGGGAGTGTGAATATTTTTTAGTTTTATAAGAGAGGTCTTTCTTTGTTTCTGGTTCCTCTTTTATAAACTTTAAATAATCTTTTGAGTTATTAGTTAATGGCTTTTTAGACGAACAACTAGCAAAAATGGCTATAAGAATAATAAATAATGGGAGTTTGTTTTTCATAACTATATTTTGCATTAAAAGGGGAAATTAACTTCCCCCCTCTATAAATTCATTTGTATAATACTTTTTAACTAAAAAAAACTGGTTCTACCCTGAATGTTGTGGAATAATCGTCACCTTGAGCGTAGCCAAAGCGTAGTCGAAAGGTCTATTACAAAATAGCTTACATAACGTTATCTCTGTTGCTATAGATATTTCGACTACATTCCCTTTGTTTCACTTTGGGAATTCTGGTTCGACTACGCTCACCAACCACGCTCAATATGACGGATGTTCTAAATTAGAAAATCCACACAAATAAGGGTAGAACCAAAAAACTAAGGTCTCATTACTGGTCTAGGCCAATCTTCTTGTCTGTAATTTTCATCTTTTCTAGGGAACTTATTTACAGCGGCATCTTTTGTTATATCCCATTTATCTGTTCTAAAAGGGCTAGCTGGGAATCCAAATACATTGTAAAGTAAGTTTCTTTGAGAAACATTTGATGCCCAAGCATAACGTGCTGCAACAGGTCTATTAACCTTTGATGATGTAAGAAATACTGTGTTATTATATATATTAACAGTTGCTTGATACCACACTCCATCTTTACCTGCAATAGAAAAAGAATCTATAGATTTTTTATTGGCTCCAACCAAATCGCCACCTTGAGCATCAAAAGTTAATTCAATAATGTTATCATTAATCACTTTCTTTTTAAAAATAGGACCTGTGGAAACAATATCTTTTTTGTAAACTTTATCAAGTGTTTTATAAGCAATTCTTTCACCAACAGGTTTTTTATTATTAGGGTGAATAGCCATTTTATCTCCTGTATCAATAGTAACAATCATATAAGCATTATCTATATCTTGGCTTACTTTTAGCATGCTCTCTCTTATTACACTCCAATTATTATTTTCCATTGGCTTTACTTGATAATCTAGCCACGATGGTAATTGAACAAATATAAAAGGTAATTCTTTATTTACATTTTTGTCTGATCTTTTATACCAAGTTTTTCTATAATAATCGATTAATTGTTTTAATTGATTTTCGTAATTTAAAGCATACTCTACTTTACTCGTATTACTTTCTCCCTGATACCAAACCATACCTTTTATTCCGTAACCAAGTATTGGATTAATCATATGATTGTACACTCTACCTGGATATTGTGATCTTTGATCCCATGGTTGAAAGTTTTTTAACTTGGCTAGATACTTAGGGTTTTTAGCGGCTTTAGATTGAAGGTATTTGAAACGTTTTTCATAAGCCTGACGTAATTCTGATGAAGAGTCAAAATATTGAGATGTAAGCTTATCTTTTTCTTGAATTTCTTTTGGCATCCATGTTTCTATATTTGTGCCTCCAAAAGCAACTACTAAAATACCAACAGGAACATCAAGGTTTTTATGTAATTTTTGTGCAAAATAGTAAGATACCGCCGACATAGATTCAGCATTGTCATTATTTAACACATTCCATACAGCATCATGGTTTTTGTCTGGTTTACTGCTGTGAGACCTTTCAACATTAAAAAATCTAATGTTGGGTTGGTTAGAATTCATATTTGCGTAATCCTTTTTGTATGTTTTACCTAAATCCCATAACATATTAGATTGACCAAAATCTAACCATACTTCGCCAATAGCAACATTAGCAATTTGTATTGTATTACTTGCATTTATTGTTATGTATTGCCCCGATCTGTACGATGGAGTTTTTATACTGTATTTCCAATCTCCATTTTCATCAGCATTTATTGATTTTTCTATTCCCCAAGAGGTAATAATAAGAATTCTTTCGTTAGGCTCAGCCCAACCCCAAATAAGGTTTTTTGAGTTTTGTTGAAGAACCATATCATCAGCGAAAATTGATGGAAGGCTTACTTCTGCTGATACTCTAAAACTTAAAAATACTAATAAGATAAAATACTTTAAATTTTTCATAACTTCTATTTTATAAATGGTTTAATAATTTTTATTGATTTTTTTATTGAATCTTTATTGAGGCATTTCTGGTCTATCCCAATCTATGTGGATATAATCTTTACTTGGTTTTGATGACCCTTTTTGATAAGTTGTTGTAGAAATAGTCCAATCATCTGTTCTAAATGGACTTGCAGGCATCCCAAACTCATTATAAATTAAATTACGTTTCGATGGATTAAGAGCCCAAGCATAGCGTACTGCAACAGGGCTACTTACTTGCGATGATGAAACTGTAATTTTATTTCCATTAATTACAACATTATCTGCCCAATACCAAACCTCATCGCTACCTGCTACGGCAAATGTATTTATATCTCCTTCTTTTGCAGACACAATATTAGCTCCTTGTGTTTCAAAATTTAACTCTACATCTGTACCATTTACTAGATAATCAACATAAACTGGACCTTGGTTAACAATAGCCTTGCTATACTCATTTTTAAGAGCATGATATGCCAACCTTATACCAATAGGTTTTTTATTGAAAGGATGAATATCAACACTATCGCCAGTATCAATAGTTACAACGAGTTCTGTATTAACTGTATTTGTAGCTATTTTTAACATTGATTCTCTGGCTACTGGCCAAACATCGTTTTCTACAGGTAATACCTGATATTTTCTCCATGATGGTAATTGCACAAAATAGAAAGGAAATGAACTATCTACATTATTGTTGGTTCTTTCGCTCCATATTTCTCTATAATAATTAATCAATTTTGGTAATTGAGTACTAAACTCTATAGCCCTATCTATACCTGCTACAGCATTATTTTCTCCTTGATAATAAATCATCCCCTTAATTCCATAACCTACAATTGGATTAATCATACCATTATAAGTAGCACCAGGGTATTGAGCCTTTGCTTCGAAAGGTGGTCTAATTTCAAACCTTTTATATTTTATTGGATCTGATTCATACAAAAGCCTACGTTCTTCTGATAATTCTTCATGCTTAATTCTTTGACGTGAATCTTCTGCTATATAAGCCATAGTAGATTGGCTATCCATTTGCAAGCTTAATGGCATCCATGCTTCTACGGGTGTACCTCCGTATGCTTCAACAATAATTCCGATAGGAACATTGATGTTGTCGTAAATTTTATCAGCAAAATAAAATGAAATTGCTGAGATGTACTCTTCGTTAACCTCTGTTGCCGATAACCAATTACCTTCTTGTTTTATACTTGGAAATTCAGTGCTTACAGATGGTGCATAAAAAAACTTCATATCTTTATCTAAAGCATTATCTACTTCTTCTTCCCAATTAAAAGAACGCCCAATATTTCTGTGCATATTAGATTGACCTACAGCCAACCAAACTTCGCCAATAGATACATCTTTTATAGTTATAGTATTACTGCCTTTAACTACAATTTTCTGATTGGTATTGTGTTCGGGTGTTCCAATAAACAATTCCCAAT
The DNA here is from genome assembly GCA_016744755.1 of Ichthyobacteriaceae bacterium. Lineage (GTDB taxonomy): Bacteria > Bacteroidota > Bacteroidia > Flavobacteriales > JADGDT01 > JADGDT01. The sequence goes on from JADGDT010000104.1 coordinate 4,058, forward strand.
TTCCTTCGCTATCTGCTATTGTACTTTTTTGTACTCCACACCACGATGTATTTACATATACTTTTTCGTTTGGTTCTGCCCAACCCCAAATAAGATTTTTTGAGTTTTGCTGAATAACCATACCATCGGTAAAAATTGATGGTAATGTAATTTCAGCAAAAGAATTTAAGCTTAAAAAAGTTAATAATATTAAAAACTTGAACTTATTCATATCTGATATTTAAAATTTTAATTATGATATTATTTTAATACTATTTAATTGTTAATCGTCATTTCATCTGTCTCTAATTTAACATTTCAGTCAGATGATATTCTGAATAATTTAGCTCTATAGTCTTGAAGCTTATTATCTAATGCTCGGTTCAACTGTAGATTGTAATAGAGAAATCTATTCTTTTATTGTGATAGACATTTCCACTAATATAAGCGGTCTATATAACGGAAAGATTATATTCTACATTAAGTATGCAGAAATCCAATATTCCTATTGAGGCATATCCAATCTTTCCCAATCTTTAACTACATAACCTTTTTGTTTTTTAGGTTTAATTGGTCTGTAAATTTCTTCTGGATATTCAAAATTATCTGTTCTGAAAGGTCCAGCAGGTAACCCAAACTCATTATACATAAGATTTTTTTGAGATGGATTCTGCGACCATGCGTATCTAACCGCTATAGGATTACTAACTTTTTTTGAAGAAACAGTAACCTCATTGCCATTTACTTCTACTTTATCGGCCCAAAACCATTCTCCTTTTTTATTGGCAATAGCAAAAGCATCAATCATACCTTCTTTTGCCGAAATTATTTCTGCCCCTTGTGTTTCGAATAACAATTCAATCTTATCGCCTTTAATGTTTTTACTTTTATACACAGGTCCTTTGCTTACAATATTTTTATTGTAGTCATTTTTAAGAGCGAGGTATGCTAGCCTTATTCCTCCTGGTTTTTTATTTTGAGGATGTAAAACAACTTCATCGCCAGTATCTATGGTAACAGCTAAATCGCAATTTTTTTCATTATTAGAAATTTGCCTCATAGTCTCTCGCATAACAGGCCAAGTATCGTTTTCTACTGGTTTATCTTGTGCCCCTTTGTAAGATGGCAACTGAATAAAGTAACAAGAGAACGATTCACTTACATTATTACTTGTTCTTTCGTTCCAAATACTTCTGTAATAATTAAAAAGTTTTGGTAATTGAGTTTCGTAATGCTGAGCCTGTTTTATTCTTTTTGAATTTCTTTCTCCTTGGTAGTAAATAATCCCCCTTATACCATATCCAATAATTGGGTTTATCATTGCATTAAATGTATTTCCAGGAAAATTATAAGTCTCTTCAAATGGAGCTTTATCTTTTAGTTTCTTAAACTTAACAGGGTCTTTGGCATACTTCTCATTACATCTTTCAACATATTTGGTGTACCTTTCTTTATCGCCCGATGCTCCAGTAATGTAATCAGCAGTAATTTTATCATCCATCTGAATTTCTTTTGGCATCCATAGTTCTACAGATGTTCCTGCATAAGCCTCAACAATAATACCTATAGGTATATTTAATTCCTGATATAATTTATTTGCAAAGTAAAAAGATGTAGCAGAAACTTTGCCTACTCCCTCCGAATTGGTTGTTAACCATTGTGCATCCTGATTATCTAGAGGAGTTGTACTAAGTGTGCTTGCAGGATTAAAAAAACGAATATTAGATTTTTTAGCGTCTTGCATTTCTTTCTCTCCATTGAAGGTATTCTCTATACCCCACCCCATGTTAGATTGTCCTACACCTAGCCAAACTTCTCCAATATTTACATTGTTTATTTCAAGAGAATTTTCACCTTGTATTTTTATACTCTGATTTTCTCTGAAACTAGGAGTTGGAATGAGAACTTCCCATTTACCTTCGCTATCGGTTATAGTTCCTACGTTTTCTCCCCATGAAGTGCTAATTTTTATTTTTTCGTTAGGCTCTGCCCATCCCCAAATAAGGTTTTTACTTTCTTGCTGTAAAACCATATTTTCTGAAAAAATATTTGGCAATATTACATCAGCAGATAACTCAAAGCTGAGTAAAACTAGTAAGATTATGTACTTTATTGCTTTCATAACTGGTGTATTACTTATTTTTTAATATTGTTTATTATTGGGTCATTTCAGGTCTATACCAATCTACTGGTTCATATCCTGTAGGTTTTTTCGGTTTATCGGGACGTAATTCTTCACTTGGTATTTCCCAATCATCAGTTCTGAATGGACTTGCAGGTAATCCGTAATTATTATAAATTAAATTGCGTTGCGATGGATTTTGTGCCCAAGTATATCTAACTGATATAGGTTCTGAAACTTCAGAAGATGATACTATAATTGTATTCCCCAATATTTGAACATTATCTGCCCAATGCCAAACTTTATCGCTACCTGCTACCGCAAAAGAATTAATATCTTCGTTTGGTCTAACAGCGACTATGGTTGCTCCTTGTGTTTCAAAAGTTATAGTTACATCTGTTCCACTAATAGAATATCCACTATAATCAGGCCCTTGGCTTACTATATTCTTACTGTAATCATTTTTAAGAGCTAGATATGCAAGTCTTACTCCAATGGGTTTTTTATTCTGAGGGTGTAAAAGAATTTCATCACCAGTGTCTATCGTAATTGCTCTGCCTGTATTAGCAACATTATTTGAAACTTGAGTCATTACATCTCTCAAATATGGCCAAGTATCATTTTCTACTGGAAATTCTTGATTGGCTTTAAACGATGGCAACTGCACAAAATAGAATGGGAATAAATCACTTACATTTCCTTCTGATTTTTCGCTCCATATTTGTCTGTAATAATTTATTAACTTTGGTAATTGACTGGAATAGTTGTGAACCAAGCTCATATCACCTGAATTTTCCTCTCCTTGATAATAAATCATTCCTTTTATTCCATATCCAATAATTGGATTAATCATTGCATTAAAAACAGTTCCAGGGTATTTATAATTAGCCTCGAAAGGTACAGGATTATCAACATAATGCTTAAATTTTCTATATTTAACTGGGTCAGAGTTATAATCATCTTGTCGCCTTTGTATCCATAAATAATAATTTCTCTTATCTTTAGAAACTCCATTTACATAGTCCAATAGGTTTTGATCTTCCATCTGTATATCTAGTGGCATCCAGGTTTCTATACGTGTTCCAGCATATGCTTCAATAATAATTCCTATTGGTATTCCTAAATTTTCGTATAATTTTTTTGCATAATGAAATGATACTGCTGGAATATTTACTGTTTCAGCACTACTAACACTCACCCATGTTCCTTCTTGTATTAAATCTGGTGTTCTGCTACTATCTTTAGGAGCTATATAAAAGCTAATATCATAAGCTAGAGCCTCACTTTTTTCTTGTGCTGAGTTAAATGTTTTATCAACCCCCCAACCCATGTTTGACTGACCAACTGCTAACCATACTTCTCCTATGGAAACATCATTAATTATAATGGTGTTATTTCCTTTTACTGTAATTTTCTGATTTTTTTGATATTCAGGTGTTCCTATTAAAAGGCTCCAATTACCCTCGCTATCGGCAAAAGTATGCTTTACAACACCACACCACGAAGTACTAATTGATACTTTCTCGTTTGGCTCTGCCCATCCCCAAAAAAGGTTTTTGCTATTTTGCTGAATAACCATTTTATCGGAAAAATGGTTTGGTAGAGTTACATCTCCAAACAAGCCTAAAGCTATTAGAGAGAAAATGTATGTTAGTGTTAAATTCCTCATAGTGTATGTCTGTTTAAAAATCAAAAGGTTAAATAACATAATTGTCATTCAACCTTCTGACAAAACATTTTTTTATTGTTAACTAGCTATGCTAATTTCAATAATTATTGTGGCATTTCGGGTCTGTACCAATCTTGTGGATCGTAACCAGCTGGTTTTTGTGGTTTATCTTTTCTGTACAATATATCTTTGCCATTTGGCATTTTTGGAAATTCAAAAGAATCTGTACGGAAAGAAGTAGCCGGTAATCCGTAATTATTATAGATCAAATTACGTTCTGATGGATTTTGAGACCACGCATATCTAACAGCTAGAGGTACTGTTACCTCTGATGATGATACTGTGATTTTGTTTCCTGATATAACTACATTATCTGCCCAATGCCAAACTTCATCTTCTCCTGCAATTGCAAACAAATCAATAGGATCATTTGGTCTAACAGCAACAATATTGGCACCTTGTGTATCGAATGTTAATTCTACCTCTGCACCGTTTATAGAATGACTTTGAAAAATAGGTCCACTATTTACTATATTCTTACCGTACTCATTTTTAAGAGCGTGGTAAGCTAACCTAATACCTACAGGTTTTTTGTTTTGAGGGTGCAAAAGTATAGAGTCTCCTGTATCCATAGTAACAGCGTAATCGAACCCTGCATATTCTAACGGAATGTTTCTCATAACTTCTCTCATTCTCGGCCAAGTATCATTTTCTACGGGTAACTCTTGAGCTCCTTTATATGAAGGAAGTTGTACAAAATAACAAGAAAAATCATCTGCGACGTTTCCTTTAGATCTCTCGTTCCAGATACTTCTGTAATGATTTACTAGCTTAGGTAACTGAAATCCAAATCTTTCTGCTTGATCTATTTCTTTTGAATTTCTTTCTCCTTGATAGTAAATCATTCCTTTAATTCCATATCCAACAATAGGATTTATCATTGCATTATATAGTACTCCAGGATATTGATAATTTACTTCGAAAGGTATTGGGTCTGTATAAAAATGTTCAAGCTTACTATTTGCTACTGGATCTTCTAAATACTTTGCTGCTTGTTTTGCTATATATTTATAGTATAAAGCCTTAGCTGAACCTTGTTGCTCATCATTCACATATGCATTAACAACTGGGTCGTCTAATTGAATATCTAATGGTGTCCAAGCTTCTACTGGCGTTCCTCCATAAGATTCTAAAATTACACCAATAGGCATATCAAGTTCTTTATATAACTTTAGAGCAAAATGAAAAGCAGCTGCAGAAACATCTCCAACCAACTCAGGATCATCTTGAGCATTTACCCAAGAACCTTCTTGTATTATTTGCGGTACTCTAGCAGTATCTTTTGGAGCATTATAAAATGTAATATCTGCTTCTAAAGCTTCTAGCATTGTTTCCTCGCCATTGAAGGTATTAAAAATACCCCATCCCATATTAGATTGACCAACACCAAGCCATACTTCTCCTATAGAAACATCGTTAATAACAATGGTATTGTTACCTTTTACTGTTATTTTCTGATTTTTTTGGTGTTCGGGAGTGCCTATTAAAATACTCCAATTTCCCTCGCTATCGGCAAAAGTGTGTTTTACAACTCCACACCACGAAGTACTAATTGATACTTTTTCGTTAGGCTCTGCCCAACCCCAAAATAGGTTTTTACTATTTCGTTGAATAACCATTTTATCGGAAAAATGGTTTGGTAGTGTTACATCAGCAAATGTGCTAAAAGAAACTACAACTAATAAGAAAACTAAAAATTTATACTTCATAATACTTAATTTAAAATTATTGAGGCATTTCGGGTCTGTACCAATCTACAGGTTCGTAACCTTCTGGATCTACGGTTTTTGCTGGCCTGTATGTTTCTGTAACAGCTGGATAAGCCCAATTGTCGGTTCTAAACGGACTTGCAGGTAAACCGTGTTCATTGTAGATTAGGTTTCGCTGTGTTGGGTTATATGCCCACGCATAACGTACAGCTACAGGGGAAGAAACTTCTGATGAAGAGACTGTAATTTTATTTCCATCTATGACTACATTATCTGCCCAATGCCATACTTTATCACTACCTGCAACTGCAAAAGAATTAATATCTTCGTTTGGTCTAACAGGTACAATAGTAGCTCCTTGAGTTTCGAAGTTTAACTCTATTGAAGATCCTACAACATTATAACTTTCATAAACAGGACCAATATCTACTATATTTTTTCCGTAATTATCTTTTAGTGCGTGATAAGCAAGTCTAATACCTAGAGGCATTTTGTTTTTAGGATGCAACCTGTATTGATCACCAGTATCTATTCCTACTGCAATGCCAGTATTAGCAACATCTCTTGTAATATTATTCATCACCTCTCTCATTGCTGGCCATAAATCTTCTTCTACCGGTAAGTCTTGGTGATCTTTCCAAGATGGTAACTGAACTAGATAGAAAGGAAAAGAAGCATCAACATTACCTTCTGTTTTTGTATTCCATAGAGTTCTATAATAATCAATTAACATGGTCATTTGAGATTCAAACAATGCTATTTCTTCAAAATCATCGGAATTAGATTCTCCTTGATAATAAATCATTCCTTTAATACCATATCCAACAACTGGATTAACCATTCCATTGTAAATGGCACCAGGATAAAACATATTTTCTTCGAAGGGAGGGAGAGTACATTCAGGTACGTTATCTGGGTCGTCTAAATGTTTCTGATTACATCTTTCTAATTTTCCTGCATAATCATCTACAGAATTAATAGTCTTATATTGCCACTCTCCTACTGTTTTCCCATTTGCTATATCCCTTGGAGTTAGATTACGGTATATATACTTTTGGACCGTTACACCATTTACATAATCGGCAGTTGCTTGGTGAACCATTTGTATATCTTTAGGCATCCATGCTTCTATTGGTGATCCAGCATATGGTTCAACAATAATTCCTACTGGAATTTCTAGCGATGTATATAATTTATTCACAAAGAAAAATGATACTCCAGGTATTCTCAATAATTCCTGTCTTGAATCATCTAATCTATACCATCTGGCATCTTGTGAGAATTCAGGTTCAGTACTTGCTCCTCTTTCACCTCGGTATATTCTTATTGGAAAATCCTTAGCCTTCTCTAGTTCACTCGAACCGTTAAAAGTACTCTTAGCTGCCCAACCCATATTTGATTGTCCAATACCTAGCCACACTTCGCCAATAGCTACATCGTTTATCTCGATAGTATTATTTCCTTTAACTGTGATTTTAAAGCCTGTTCCATAAGAAGGAGTTCCTAAAAACAATTTCCAGTTTCCTTCTGCATTGGCGTATGTATGTTTTACAACACCACACCAACTTGTAGAAACACTAACTTTTTCGTTAGGATCTGCTTTACCCCATAATAGATTTTTACTATTCTGTTGCAGAATCATTTTATCAGAAAAAATTGGTGGCAATACTACATCTGCCATCAATTTTGTACTGAATAAAAGTACTATTAAAATGTATTGAAATAATTTCATGTTTTATATACTTCTAGTAAAATCAAAAGAGAGGATAACTCATTAGAAATGAGGAAAAAACTAACTTAGTTAATAGAGTTACCTCTTCTCTTTTTGATTTT